>CAXTVG010000141.1:0-5807 GCA_964247505.1 uncultured Acidobacteriaceae bacterium | reverse complement strand
CCACAGGCCGCGGTGCGGGGGCGGGCATCGCCGGTGCTTTCGCCGCGACTTTGGGCAGTTCGACCTTGGGCGGCTCCACGACTGGCTGCGGCACCGGAGGCGGCGGGATTTTCGCTTCCTCCCTGGGCAACGGTGGGATCGGCGGCATGGTGATCTTGGGGACTGGCGGCACATACGGCTTCGGCGGTGGCGCCACATAGACCAGCTGCTCCTGGCGATGCACATACGCCTCGTGTACCTGGTTGATCGTCAGAGCCAGGATCAGCGCGACAATGGCAATATTGACGCCCGCAGCAACGCCAAACGAGCTTAGCCGGCGCTGTTCCACAGGGAGCAGTCCGAAATTCGCGTGATTCAACACGTCGCGCTGCGGAAGCGCACTCGCATTCGAGCTCTCCGATTTGCCGGTTCGCGGGGTTTCCTTTGTTTCCTGTTCGTATAATTCCTGTGTGTGTGGCATAGATCCTGTTCCGCCGCCCGCGGGAAAGCGACCGGGCGCGTCTTCGGTATTGGACTGTGAAGGCCGCACACGCATAGAGGCCTTATCGGCATCTTGTGCCTCAGGGAGAGGGATTTTCTTTTCCAGGCTTGTACGCCCGCCGGTTGCCCGCTCCTGCATTGCACATCTCCTTCGCCCCGTGTGACTGGGCCTACCCAAGCGCGGGTGAATCTTCTGTACTGATTAGCGCCAGGGAATATGGGTAATTCTACCCGGACTGGACAAAAGTCCAGCGAATAAGAGAACATCCTTCGGTTACCATTGGTATGTGCGGAGTGCCGAAGCGGGACAAAGTTCCGTTGTGGTACCGTTTTGGACTCGCTAGACTACCCGCTCGGTTGCTCCCCCGCCCCAGCTTCCTTGAAAGGCTCCCCACGTGAACATATTGGTTACAGGCGGTGCCGGCTATATTGGCGGCACGGTCGCCGAAGAGCTGATCGCCGCCGGCCACCAGGTGACGGTGTTCGACAATCTCAGCCACGGGCACCGCTCCCTGCTACCCCGAGGTGCCGCTTTTGTAGAAGGCAGCCTCGCGGACCGGCCTTTGCTGGAGCAAACGCTCGGCGGGCGGTTCGATGGAGTGATGCACTTCGCCGCCCTGATTGAGGCGGGTGAAAGCATGCAAAAGCCGGAGCTCTACTTCCGCAACAACAGTGCAACCACACTGACGCTGCTGGAAGCGATGCTTTCGACGGGCGTCCGGCGCTTGGTCTTCTCTTCCACCGCCGCCCTTTATGGCGAGCCCGAGTCGACGCCCATCCCGGAGAATGCCCCGCTCAAGCCCACAAATGCGTACGGCGAGTCGAAGCTGCTGGTGGAGCAGATGCTTCCGTGGTTCCACCGTGTGCACGGCTTTTCGTACGCAAGCCTGCGGTATTTCAACGTCGCGGGCGCTGCTGCCGGCCGCGGTGAAGCCCATGAGCCTGAGTCGCACCTCATCCCTCTGGTGCTTGACGTCGCCCTGGGCCGGCGCCCATCGATCAAGATTTTCGGCCGGGACTACCCCACTCCCGACGGCACCGCGGTTCGTGATTACATCCATGTACAGGATCTTGCCGTAGCGCACCGGATCGCTTTCCAAGCACTCGCCGAGCGCCCCGATCCTCAGCAGCTCATCTACAACCTGGGCAACGGCGTCGGGTTCAGCGTGCGCGAGATCGTGGAAGCGGTCCGCCGCGTGACCGGTCATCCCATTCCCGTGGTAGAAGAACCGCGCCGTCCGGGCGACCCCGCGATCCTGATCGCCAGCTCGAAAAAGATCGAGGCGGAGCTGGGTTGGCGCCCCGAGCATACCGGCATCGAAGGGATCGTCCGCAGCGCCTGGGAGTGGCATCAGGTACGGTACCAGCGCACGGGCGCTTGAGCCCGGGCGCGTTTGCAGCACCGGCGTCGGCTATTGCGGGCAGCCTACTCACTTTGTAAATAGGTTTGTTGCTCCCAAAATCGTGTTGTAAACGCCCCAAGCCGCGGGCAGCGAGACGAGCAGCCACGCGATCGCGATTGCTGCCGGGGAACTGGTTGTTTTCTCGACCTGGTTCGCTTCCAACATGTTTCGCCTCTCGAAATCTAGTTCTTTCCAGCATTTTTGCGCTTCGAACGCGCGCCGCTTTTTATTGCTTTATCCAGTGCTTTTCGGCAACGGGGCGCACCAACAGGTTGGCCACCAACCCGATGGCCAGGAGAACGGCCATGGTGTGCAGCACAACCGGGTAGGCCGAGCGTAGCGGCCTGCCCGTTGCCGTCGCGTGGTCGAGCAGTGCGTTGACCAGCAGCGGCCCCGCAATGCCTGCTGTGGACCAGGCCGTGAGCAGCCGCCCATGGATGGCGCTGACGTTATTGCTCCCGAACAGATCCTTCAGATATGCCGGAATTGTTGAGAAACCGCCTCCGTACATACTGATAAGCACACCGGCAGTCAGCACAAATAGGGGAACGGTGGCAGCCGAGGCAAGAACGAAAAACAGCGCGCTGCCGAGCAGAAAGAATATGGCGTAGGTCGCCTTTCTGCCGATGTAATCCGAAAGTGAGGCCCACACAAAGCGTCCGCCCATGTTGAAAAGCGAGAGCACGCCGACGAAGCCGGCCGCAGCCAAGGCCGACACCTTGCCCGTGAATAGGGTTTGGATCATGGGCGAGGCCTGCTCCAGGATCCCGATGCCCGCCGTCACATTGAGGCAAAGAACGGCCCAGAGCAGCCAGAACTGCGGCGTCCGGACCGCGTCGGAAACGGAGACATTATGGCTCGAGATGAGGCTCCGCGCATGCGTGGACTCTCGTGGAACCCACCCGGCCGGCCGCCAGCCCTCGGACGGGACGCGGATCATCCAAACGCCGAGCAGCATGAAAAGGAAGTAAAGGCCGCCCATGGTGAGCCAGGCACCGGTAATGGCGTGGGAGCCGGAACCGCCGTACAGCTTCATGAGCTTCGCGCCGAGGGGCGCCCCAATCATCGCGCCGCCTCCGAATCCCATGATGGCCAAGCCGGTGGCTAATCCCGGCCGGTCCGGAAACCATTTAATCAGTGTCGAAACCGGCGAAATGTAGCCTAATCCGAGACCTATTCCGCCCACTATGCCGTAGCCCAGGTAGATGAGTGCGAGCAGGTGCGCAGCAACGCCGGCTGCCGCGATCAGGAACCCCGACCCGAAACACAGCGCGGCAATCGCCATGGCTTTGCGCGGCCCGGCGCGCTCGAGCCAACGGCCGAACAACGCCGCCGCGATGCCGAGCACGGCTATTGCGATCGAAAAGATGTAGCCGACTTCCTTTTGACTCCAGTGCGCGCCGTGTGCGTCCGGCAGGGCCAGCAGCGGCTTTTTGAACACGGAAAACGCATACACCTGGCCGATAGAAAGATGAATCGCCAGCGCCGCGGGTGGGACGAGCCAACGGCTGTAGCCGGGTCCCGCGACCGTGCGCTCACGGCTGAAAAACGAAGAAGTGCCAGGCAAGGTGCTCGAAGAAACTGTCGCGCTCATGGGGAAAGGGGTACCTCGTGCGCGGCTCCGCCCCTGCTTAGGAGTATCGGCCCAGGTGGGGGCAGCGCGATTGATTTCTTCCTGTTCTACGGCACCGGGTGTATCGGTGACAACTCAAAAAACAGCTTCCCGCATATGCATTTCCCGTTTTGGACCTGCCCCGCACGGCTTGCCTCGCGGCCTTGAGCCCGGTACTGTGAATCTGCACCGCCCGTAAAAAAGGATTCCGCAATGTCCCCTTCGCACCCTCACCTGACCTCCACCCTGCGGGAAACGCGCCTGTTCCCGCCACCGCCGGAGTTTGCGGCGCAGGCGCATGTCGGAAGCTTTGAGCAGTACCAGACGCTTTACCGGCGATCTGTCGAGCAGCCGGATGAGTTTTGGAGTGAAATCGCACGCGAGCTGCACTGGTTCCGCGAGACGCGTACGGCGCTCGCGTGGAACCCGCCGGGGCCGGCTCCCGCGCCCGCGTATGACCCGCAGGCGCGCTGGTTCGCCGATGGAACTCTCAATATGAGCGTGAACTGCGTGGACCGGCACGTGTGGGCGGGGCGCGGCAAACACACTGCGCTGATTTGGGAAGGCGAGCCCGGCGAGATCCGTACCCTTTCTTTCGCGGAGCTCGCAACCGAGGTCGCCCGCGCCGCCAATATGCTCCGCTCGCTCGGCGTAGCGAAAGGGGACCGCGTTGCTATCTATATGGGTATGACCCCCGAGGTCGCCATTGCCATGCTGGCCTGCGCGCGTATCGGTGCGATTCACTCGGTGGTCTTTGGCGGCTTCGCTCCCCAGGCTGTCGCCGACCGTATTTTGGACGCGGACTGCCGCGTCGTCCTCACCCAGGATGGCACCTACCGGCGCGGCGCGGAGATCAAGCTGAAGTCGTGCGTCGATGAAGCGCTCAAGCAATGCCCCGATGTGCGCCACGTGGTCGTCTTCGCGCGCTCCGGCTCGCCGACGCCCATGCACCCAGGCCGCGACCTGTGGTGGCACGAGGAGATGGCGAAGGCCAGCCCCGTTTGCGCCCCCGTCGAGCTGGACGCGGAGGAGCCTCTCTTTATCCTGTACACCTCCGGCACGACGGGAAAGCCGAAAGGGCTGGTCCATACCAATGGCGGCTATGCGGTCCAAACCTACCTGACCACAAAACTGGTGTTCGATCTCCACCCGGACGACGTTTTTTGGTGTACAGCCGACGTGGGCTGGATCACCGGCCACTCGTATGTGCTGTACGGCGCGCTCCAGAACGGTGTCACCACGCTGCTTTATGAGGGCGCCCCCAATCACCCCGACCCGGGCCGTTTTTGGCAGGTGATCGATCGTCATGGCGTCACGGCTTTTTACACCGCGCCTACCGCGATTCGCGCCTTTATGAAGTGGGGCGACGAGTTCCCGCGCGCGGCCTCGCTCGCGAGCCTCCGGGTGCTGGGCACGGTCGGCGAGCCCATCAATCCGGAAGCCTGGATGTGGTATCACACCGAAATCGGCCATGGACGCTGCCCTATCGCCGACACCTGGTGGCAGACCGAAACCGGCGCGCACATGCTCACGCCGCTGCCGGGGGCGATTCCCACAAAGCCGGGCTCGGCGACGGTTCCGTTTTTCGGGATTGCGCCTGAAATTGTCACCAAAGCCGGCGAACCGGTCCCGCCCGGCCACGGCGGCCTGCTGGTCATCCGCAAGCCCTGGCCGTCGATCGCCCGCACCATTTGGGGCGACCATGAGCGCTACTTGAAAACCTACTGGAGCGAAGTGCCCGGCGTGTACTTCTCTGGGGACGGCGCGCGCATGGACGAGGACGGCTACTACTGGCTGATGGGCCGGGTTGACGATGTGATCAACGTCAGCGGCCACCGGCTCGGGACCATGGAGATCGAGTCTGCCTTAGTTGCACACGCGAAAGTGGCCGAGGCTGCGGCGGTGGGCAAATCGCACGAGCTCAAGGGGCAGGCGATTGCGGTTTTCGTAAACCTCGAAACCGGCGTGAAGCCCTCGCCCGAGCTGCGAGAAGAGCTCCGTGCGTGGGTCGCGAAGGAGATTGGCTCGCTTGCCCGGCCCGACGACGTCCGCTTCGTCGAGGCGCTCCCAAAAACCCGCTCCGGCAAGATCATGCGCAGGCTGCTGCGGGAAATGGCGGAAACGGGGGAGATCAAGGGGGACACGACCACGCTGGAGGACTTCGCAGGGTTGGCCAAGCTGCGCGAGGAGGATGAATAGCAGGTATGTCGCTCTGGGAAACACCTGTGATAGCCTAAGCTCGTGCCTTTAGAAAACCGGGCTTTGGAAAGGCGAAAGCTGCGAGCTCCGGTTCGCTGCGGCAACGGGGTAAG
>CAXTVG010000140.1:0-5901 GCA_964247505.1 uncultured Acidobacteriaceae bacterium | reverse complement strand
ATATTCAGCATGTACTCCAGCCAATCCGTCCCATCCGGCACTTGGATCGAAACCCAATCCACTGTGCCCTCTTTCATGCCACCCGACCAATAAGGATGAAAGCCTAAGATATCCTTGTAGAACTTATCCTCCGCCGCTGCCGAGTGCACAATAAACCCGGCGTGGATGATCCGCCCCGAAAGACTATCCGGCGCTTTCGGCGCGGAGGCCGCCGTGCCCGACGCACGCTGCACAAATTCGATCACATTTCCTTCCGGGTCGTGTACGCGGAAGAACTGCTCCCCATCGCGCAGCGAGATCAGCGCCGCCGGTACGTCCACTCCCTTGCTTTTGAGATACAACCGCAGCGCCGCCGCATCGGTGGTCACAAACGCAACATGCTGCAGCACCGGTTCGCTCGCCGAGTTAGCCGGCCGCACCTCCACCGTCTGCCGCGGGTCGCCATACAACCGCACCCCATTCGGAAACTCAGGCGAGGCCACCGCCTGCCACCCCAGCGTGTGCGTATAAAACGCGCGATCCGCCTCCAGGCTCTGCGCCGCCAGGGCAATGTGCGCGATCCCGGTGATCGGCGGCCGCTGCGGCGCGCCCGCAGCGCACAATCCCGTGTACGCCCAAGCAGCCGCGCAAAGCACACCCGCGCACGAAACAAGTCTCGAGAACGAACCCATTTTCAGACTCTCCCTCATCTTTCCATCGCGACCGGCCATCGTAGCAGAAACCAAATGCCCGCGCGCAAGGAGGCGCGGAGCGAACAACTCAGTCTGCCGCAGGCTCAGGCTGGTCAGCAACCCAGAGCTGTTCGGCTCAAAGCGGATTGGAGTTTAGCGATGCGTGAACCCTACCCGCGCGTGCAAGCGCAACGTTCACCGCGCACAGAACAAGAAGCAGAGCGGCCCAGCGAACGGCTGACCTAGAGCCTCCTGCTCGAACCGGGCGAAGCGCTCCACCGGCGGCACCCCAATCAAAATGGCTCCCCAAAAGACGAAGTGAAGATCCGTCCTGTGTTGACACGAAATCGGTTGGATACTAATGTACATCCAACAGGCGGCTCACCCGCAGGCCGCCCCAGCCCCGCTCATTCTCGCTCAAGGACGTTCCCTGTTCCCGGCGCTTGCCGGCGCGTCCACCCCGAATCTCCTGGAGGCACTTTGAACCACCGCGTGCGGGCGCTCGCCCTTTCTGCTTTTTCCCTCGCCACCGGGGCGGCCATCGGCCATGCCCAGTCCACGGCTACGCTTTCCGGCAATGTTTCCGACCCGTCAGGCGCGGTCGTTCCGCAAGCGCAGGTCACCGTGCACGGGCTTGCCACGGGTATCGATCGCAAAGCTGTGTCCGACTCAGCCGGGAACTACAGCGTGCCCTCGCTCCAGCCCGGCAATTACAGCGTGCTTGTCTCAGCGGCAGGTTTTGCCGACTACAAACTGGCCAGCGTCAGCCTGCAGGTAGACCAGAGCGTGACCGCGAATGTGAAGCTCGGGCTCGCTTCCGCCGGCGAAAAGGTTGAAGTCCAGGGTGCCGCGCCCGTGATTGACGCGCAAACCATCACGGTCGGCCAGGTGATCGACCAAAAAACCGTGCAGGAAATCCCGCTCAACGGCCGCCACTTTCTCGACCTCACCAATCTCACTCCCGGGACTGTCGTGCCGCCCGTGACCGGCTCGCTCACCTCAGCCAGTCGCGGCCTGGGCGCGAACTCCTTCGATACCGCCGGCCAGCGGGAAGATACCGTCAATTACATGATCAACGGCATCAACCTGAACGACCTTTCGCAAAACCAGATTACTTTTCAGCCGTCCATCAACACTACCTCCGAGTTCAAGATTTCCAACTCGACGTATTCAGCCGAGTACGGGCGGTCTTCAGGCGCGATCGTCAACGTAGCGACCCGCTCCGGGACCAACGCCTTCCATGGCGAGGCATTCGACTATCTTCGCAATAACTACTTCGACGCCCGCAACTACTTCAACCGCAAGCCGAACCGGCAGAATAAGTTCATCCGCAATAACTTCGGCGGCGCCTTTTCCGGCCCTATCTGGCGCGACCATACCTTCTTTTTCCTCAGCTACGAAGGCCTGCGCCAACGGCAGGACATCCTGTTCAACCAACCCGTCCTGAGCCCAACACAGCGCGCCGCGCTCGTAGCGAGCCCGGCCGGCCCCGGGTACGCGCAGCTTGCGAACCTGATCCCGGCGGGGAACAACGCGACCGGCACCGTGTTCCAAGGCTCCGCGCCTGGCCCGGTCAAGACCGACCAGTTCTCAGGCGACCTGTTCCACACCTTCAGCCCCGCGGACAACCTCCACGCCTACTACGCCTGGCAGCAGGACGCGCGCACTGAGCCGAACCTGCAAGGCAACACGGTTCCCGGATTCGGCGATCACCGGACGGCACATCGGCAGATCGGTACCGTCAATGAGGTCCACATCTTCGGCCCTGACGTGGTCAACGAAGCCCGCCTCGGCTTTAACCGCATTACCATCGCTTTTAACCCGAACACCCCGGAAAACCCGCTCGACTTCGGCATTCAAAATGGGGTTCCTTACAACAACGCCCTGCCGCAGATCACCGTGCAGGATCTCGGGCTTAACTTCGGCGGCCCTTCCGGATTTCCGCAGGGCCGCTTCGACACCACCGGCGTGTTCTCCGACACGCTCTCGATCACCCGCGGCAAGCACACCGTCAAAGCGGGCGGCGATTTCATCCGGTTCATCGGCGACTCTTTCTCGCAAACCCCCGGCACCCTCACCTTCAGCTCCACTGCAAACTTTATCAACGGCATCGCGAGCGCCTTCAGCGTGACGCCGACGCAGGTCACCAGCCGGATCTTCGAGAATGCGGCGGGGGCATTTGTTTCGGATAACTACAAGTTCACCTCGCGTTTCCAGGCCGAACTCGGCTTCCGCTTTGAGTGGAACGGCACGCCCACCGAGGGCGGCGGACGGCTGGTCAACTTCGACCAGGGCACGGCCGCGCTGGTGCGCACCGGCGCGCCGTACAACCAGAACTACAACTACGAGCCGCGCGTGGGCTTTATCTGGGACCTGCTCGGCAATACGCAAACCGTGCTGCGCGGCGGCTATGGGATTCTGGCTGACGAGCCCTCGATCGGCGTCGCCACCGGACTCGCGGGCAACCCGCCCAATGCCAGCCCTGTGACGCAAACCGGAGCGCTTCCGGTGGGCACCCTGTACTCGAGCGCGGCACTCGCCTCACTTGCGCCCTCCGCGACCAACCCGAAGTTCTCCAACGCCTATGCCGAAAGCTATAACCTCAACCTGCAGCAGCAGCTCGGCGCGGGCACAGTCATGGAGATCGGCTACATCGGCTCCGAGAACAAACACCTGCGCCTGGTGCGTAACATCAACCAGCCGCTGCACCCGGCAGGCGCGCCCGCCGCGGGCATCCGCCCGTACAGGACGGTGAACCCGGCGAGCGGTATTCGCCCCGGCGCAGGCTTGGGGAACATCGCTTACGCCGATTCCGACGCGTTCTCGAACTACAACGCGCTCTGGTTTACTGTGCGCAAGGCGCTTTCGCATGGAGTCCAGGTCAACTCGAGTTACACCTGGTCTAAGTCGCAGGACATCGCTTCGCTCGGGTCGCAGGGCGGCTATGTGCTCCAGGATAACTACAACCCTCGCGGCAACTACGGCCTTTCGGATTTTGACGCCCGCAACCACTTTGTCTTTTCCGGCACCTGGAGCCTGCCGTTCCACGGCAGCCGCTTCGCCGAAGGCTGGCTGCTGGCCAATATCACACAGCTGCAAAGCGGCAACCCACTCAATGTCGTAACCAACAACACGACCTACAACGGCACAGCGGGCACCATCCGGCCTACCTTAGCCGGCGCGTATTCCACCGGCCGCCGCCCCACGCTCGCGAACGGCAATGTTCCGTTTGTGCAAGGTACAGCCTGCGCCACGCTGGTTGCCGGCTGCGCCTTCTACGTGCAGCCCGCGGGCTTTGGCTCCTTGCGGCGCAACGCACTCACCGGGCCCGGCTTCGCGGACGCCGACGTGTCGCTCGAGAAGACAACAAAGCTCGCCGAACAAACCGCCCTCGTGGTGCGCATGGACGCGTTCGACATGCTCAACCACACCAACTTCGGCAACCCCAACCTAACTGCGACCGGCGCCGCGACCAGTACTTTCGGGCAAATCTCCTCGACCCGTACGGCGGTGGGCGACGCGGGTTCGTCGCGGCAGTTGCAGTTCGCAATGCGCTTCGAGTTCTAAAATCACATCATTTCTGAACTCCCATTCCCCATCCGACACATCGGTCAGACACGATTTGCCCAAGACCCCGTCCATCCCTTCATGCCGGCTGCCGTGCACCCTCCAGCAAAGTGCCTAGCCAGGTGCGAAGGCCATAACCGGCTTTAGGCGGCGTGAGGGTGGAGGATGACCTTGGTCCAGCCGTTGTCGCGGTCGTCGAAGTGCTTGTAGGCGTCGGGGGCGGCAGAGAGCGGGAGTTCGTGGGAGACGATCACCGACGGGTTGGCTTTGCCCTGGTGGATGAGATCGCGAAGGCGGCGGTTGTAGGCCTTGACATTGCACTGGCCGGTGCCCATTTTCTGGCCCTTGAACCAGAACTTGCCGTAATCGAAGGCAATCTGGCCCTTTTTCGCGAGCTCGTCGGACGCGCCGGGATCCTGCGGGACGAAGACGCCGATGACGCCGATCTGGCCGGTGGCTTTGACGGCGTCTACCAGTGCATTGAGCACGAGGTTGGGGACTTCCTTGCCTTCGGCGTTGTGGCACTGGTAGCCGATGCACTCGGAGCCGCAGTCCGCGCCCCAGCCGCCAGTTTGCTCGCGAATTTGATCGCCGATGTTGCCGTCCAGGGTGTCGATAGGGGTGGCACCGATTTCTTTTGCGAGAGCGAGGCGGTCCTTGTGGCCGTCGACCACGAAAATCTGCGCGGCTCCCTGGATGCGGGCGGACATAGCGGCCATGAGGCCGACGGGGCCTGCACCGTAGATGACGATGGATTGGCCGGGCTCCAGGTTCGCCAGGCGGGTGGAGTGCCAGCCGGTGGGGAAGATGTCGGACAGCATGACGTAGTCTTTTTCCTTCTCGTCGGCATCGGGCGGGAGCTGAAGGCAGTTGTAGTCGGCGTAGGGGACACGGAGATACTCGGCCTGACCGCCGGAGTAGGGGCCCATGCCGGCAAAACCGTAAGCCGCGCCCGCCATGCCGGGCATGACGCTGGGGTCGGCGCAAGTGAGGCAATAGCCGCTCAACCCGCGCTCGCAGTTGGCGCAGAAGCCGCAGCCGATGTTGAAGGGGAGGCAAACTTTGTTGCCTTTTTTAACGGTATCGACCGCGTTGCCGACCTCGACGACGACCCCGAGGTTTTCGTGGCCAAGAATTTTGCCTGGCTCGACCTGGGTGCGGCCCTCGTACATGTGGAGGTCGGAGCCGCAGATGTTGGTGGTGGTGAGCTTGATCACGACGTCGGTGGGTTTCTCGATTTTTGCGTCGGGAACGGTGTCGACGGAGACCTTCTTTGGGCCGTGGTAGACGAGTGCTTTCATGGGGAGCGCCTTTCAGATTTGCAGATGGGGAGCTACCGCGTGAGATGCTGAGGACGCGGAGGGGGCGATGGCGAAGACGGCGGCGGAACTTATCGGGTTAGAGGAGAGATATGGCGCGCATAACTACCATCCGCTTGACGTTGTGCTGGAGAGGGGGGAGGGCGCGTGGGTTTGGGATGTTGAGGGCAAGCGGTACCTGGATTTTCTGGCTGGGTATTCGGCGCTGAACCAGGGGCACTGTCATCCGGCGATCCTGGCCGCGATGGTGGAGCAGGCGGGCAGGGTGACGCTGAGCTCGCGGGCTTTCAGGAACGACCAGCTGCCGCTGCTTTAGGAGGAGCTGCACGCGCTTACGGGCTAAG
>CAXTVG010000139.1:2977-5941 GCA_964247505.1 uncultured Acidobacteriaceae bacterium | reverse complement strand
GAACCGAGGTACGCCGGCAGAAGCAAAATCATCAAAACCGGCCTACCGCGGGCAGTTCAGAGGAGCTGCCTGTGCTCCAGAGCCGAAGCGCAAGAAGTGTCGCGAAGAGGCTTAAGCCAAGCGGCAGGGCCACGCGATCCACGTCGTAGCCGGAAAATTCGGCACCGGCAAGCCCGAATGAAAACACGACGACAAGCAAGCTGAGAAGTCGGCTAGAGCGAGCGGCGCGGCAGCTCCCGCCACGCGCGAGCCGCTGGGTTTTCGCAGCGAGAAAGCCATCCGTGCCATCTACCAGAATCATGCCGGCGGAAAACACGATGCCAAGTATCAATGGATTCAACTTGCCCGCAAGCAGCAGAACGGAAAGCTGGCTTGCTGTTTCAAATCCCATGCCGAACAGGATGCCGAGCATCAAGGGACTCGCGCCGGCGAAGCGAGGCAGCCCATGCCGGTGAGCGGCAGGCTTCCAGAGCCGCCAAAGATTGGCGCACCCTAGAAAAAGCAAAATCCATGTGCTGTACGGCTCAAGAACCCTTGCCAGGACGGTGCCGAAGCCGACGGCCAACACCGTGACCACGAAACCGTGACCGACGGCGAACAGCACGCCGCTCCAGCGCGAAGGGTGAAAGCGCGAAAGCCCGTCGATGGCAGCGAGGTGGTCCGGGTCCACGCCGTGCCGCATGCCCAAGGCTGCAATGACTGGGAGCAGGGCCAGATTGCTCATGCGCTTTTCTCAAAGCACAGCTGGGCTTGTTCGCGGTATGGCTCCAGCGCGTTTTCGCAAAACTCCTTCGGCAGCGGCAGCAGCCGGTTGGCGTCCTTGGACTGCTCCGCCCAGTCGGCGAGCATGGCGTAGTGGCGCTCGGTTGTGAGTTTTGCAAGCCATTGCGTGCCGCCCGAGCTGGTGATGGCGACGACGTTTGGCACATCGCACGGCCCTAGGCACCCGCTGATGGACAGGTGAACGCGCTTCAACAGGCCGCGCTGTTTCCACTCCCGTTTGAGCCACTCGGCTGGCACCGGCGGATGGCCTTTTTCTGTTTTTCCGCAGCAGCAGCCCAGGCACACACTGATTTGCGCGAGCATCGGCAGTTTGGGTTTGAGCGGTTCCGGAGTTTTCACGCCTGCTCCTTATTGAGAATGATATATTATTCTCACATTCAAGGAGGGCGCATGGATCTTTTTTCTCCCCGCCGCACCGCCGACTCGGAACGTACACAGGCAATCAAGCAGCGCCTTGCAAAGGCGTTGGCGCTGGAGCAGGATGCCACCGTCATGGTCACGGAGCTCGAATGCCGGGACACGGGATGCCCTGACGTGGAGACGGTAATTGCCGTGCTGCGTCCGGGCAGGCTTCGCTTGCAGGTCAAACTTGTGGGCGCGCTCAGCCGCATGAGCAATGCGGATCTGGATGCCGAGATCAAGACCATCACCGCGCGACTCGCCGCGCAAGCGCGAGCCGGCGAGAGCCCATATTTGGTTCATTAATGCCCATTGCAGCAAAGGAAACAGGATTGATTTACTTCCGCTGTCACTCGCAGGAGAAGAGGCTGGCCGTTGAGCGCCTGCGCCGGCAGGTAAAGGATGCGTTCGCCCCGCTTGCTCCCTTTGCCGTCGTCGTCCGCCGGGTGCCGTCGCGCCTGCAGCACTGCGCATCCCGCGAGACCGAGATTGTTGTCCATTTTTCGTCTTCCTGCTCGACTCGCACCCGTATGCCGAAGCCGGTCGCCCAGATTGGCAGCGCCGATCTCGAAGATTTGCGGCGCCAGTTGACCCCCAAACACCACTCGCAAAGGAGTTGAATCATGACCTCAGCAGCAGCACCTGAAATCGACGCGCGCGTGCCTGTCACCGTTCTTACCGGATTTCTCGGCTCGGGCAAGACCACGCTTCTCAACCGCATCCTTACGGAAAATCATGGCAAGCGCATCGCCGTAATTGAGAACGAGTTCGGCGAGGTCGGGGTCGACCAAGAGCTCGTCATCGGCGCCGAAGAAGAAATCTTCGAAATGAACAACGGCTGCATCTGCTGCACGGTGCGCGGCGACTTAATCCGCATCCTCGGCAACCTGATGAAGCGCCGCGATAAGTTCGATTACATTTTGGTCGAAACCACAGGCATGGCCGACCCCGGTCCGGTGGCGCAAACCTTTTTCGTTGACGACGAGATGCAGGCCCGGCTCAAGCTCGACGGCATTGTCACGCTGGTCGATGCCAAGCACGTGTGGCAGCACATCGAGGACTCGGATGAGGTCAAGGAGCAGATCGCCTTCGCCGACGTCATCCTGCTGAACAAGACCGATCTGGTCGAGCCGGCGGAGCTCGACAAGCTGGAAAAGCGGATTCACAGCATGAACGCGCAAGCCAAGGTCTACCGCACCAGGGATGCCGTCGTTAATATGGAACGAGTGCTGAACGTGGGCGGCTTCAATCTGGACCGCGCCATGGAGGTCGATCCATTGTTCATGGAGCCGGAGTACCCGTTCGAGTGGGGCGGACTGTATCACCTGGCTGCCGGTCGGCACGAGCTGCAGCTCCAGCCGGGACCCGACCCGGAGATGAAAGCGGTCCTGCTGCCCGCGCCTTTGGGCGATGCTGCTCCCGCCGACCTCGAACCCGTGCTGATGGAAGCGGTTCTCGCATTTTCCGCGCCCGCAGCACCGATTTTGCCGGGCGGCACACTTCCCGTAAGCAAGCCTTCGGCGCTGCCGCTCGAGGGCGAAGGGCTCCGGTTCACGTTCGAGATCGAGAAAGAAGGCGAGTACGCGCTCTTTACGGAGCACCACCCCGACGAGTTCGGGGCGAGGCTCCTGAGCGGTGAAACCGAGCGCAAGCCGCACTTTGAAAAAACCTTCAAGCCCGACCACGAGCATGACGAAGCGGTCACCTCGGTCGGCATCGATGTGGTCGGCAACCTCGACAAGCGGCGCTTCAACGGATGGCTCAGCGCCTTACTGCAAACGC
>CAXTVG010000139.1:0-2958 GCA_964247505.1 uncultured Acidobacteriaceae bacterium | reverse complement strand
TCCGCCTTACAGGCGACGCGGACCGCGTTGTCTTTCAAGGCGTGCACATGCTCTTCGATGGAAGGCCGGACCGGCCGTGGGGCAGCAATCCACGCCGCAACCAGCTGATCTTTATCGGCCGCAACCTCGACCGCGCGGCGCTGAATGCGGGGTTCCAGAAATGCCTGGCGTAGAAGAGCAAGCGGTGGGCAAGGCGGTACTGATCGAGGCATGGCGGGCGACCCTTGAGGAAGCACCCATCGCGATCGGGTGGTCTCCGAGCGGCCGTTGGTTCGCGGCCGCCTCCGCCGGCGGAGCGGTCCATCTTTTCGATGCCGCGAGCGGCCGCGAAGCGCGCCGGTGGGCAGCCCACTGGTTCGGCGCGATCGCCCTCGCCTGGCATCCCTCGGATGACTTGCTCGCCACCGCCGGGCAGGACGGCAAAGCGCTGCTCTTCGATCCCGAACAGGACGAGCCGCTCGCCGTCCTGCCATGCGGCAGCGCCTGGACGGAGCACCTGGCGTGGTCGCCTTCGGGGGAGTCGCTGGCGACGGTCTGCGGCAGGCACTTAAAGCTGTGGTCCGTGACCGGTGAGCTCCAGCGCGAGTTCGCCGAGCAGCCCAACACCATCGCCGGGGTGAACTGGCGTGCTGACTCAAAGGAGCTGGTAACGGCCTGCTACGGCCAGGTGGTTTTCTGGTCGCCCGACTCCGCAGAGCCCAAGCGGATACTGCTCTGGAAAGGTTCCATGGTCTCGCTGGCGTGGAGCCCCGATGGCCGCTACCTGTGCCACGGCAACCAGGACGCCACCGTGCACTTCTGGATCGTCGCCACTGGCAAGGAGCTGCAGATGTCCGGCTACCCGCTCAAGGTGTCGCACCTTAGCTGGGATCGCCGCTCGCGCTACCTGGCCACGGCCGGCAGCCTGCAAATCACGGTTTGGGACTGCGCGGGCAAAGGGCCGCGCGGCTCCACACCACGGCCCCTCAAACACCACAATCTGCCGATACGGGCGCTGCGCTTCCAGCCGACCGGCCCCATGCTTGCCTCAGGCTGCGCCGGTGGCAGCGTTGCGCTTTGGAAGCCGAGCAAGCGAACACGTCCGGATGCAACCGCCGGCCTTGGCGCTCCCATTACGGATCTCGCTTGGTCGTTAACCTCCGGCTTTTTGGCTGCGGCGGCGGAAAACGGCGAAATCGTGGCTTTTTCGACGGAGATACTGTAGAGAGCAGAACGCCGTCCGGTATTCTTGTAAATGAGAACAAGGTCGCATCTATGCCAACCCAACTCCGAAGCACGCGCCAAAGGGAAGCGATCCGGGCCGCCTTCCTAAACGCTGACCGGCCGCTCTCCCCAGAAGAGGCACTCCACTACGCCCAGGAGCGCATGGCAAGCGTGAGCGTGGCAACCATGTACCGGAATATCCACGCGCTGGTTGCGGAAAACTGGTTGGTGCCCGTCGAAATCCCAAGCTCCTCGCCACGATACGAGGTCGCTGGAAAAGAGCACCATCACCACTTCCAGTGCACCACCTGCGGCAAGACGTTTGAGCTGGACGGCTGCGCTTTGCAGCTCGATCCAAAGCTGCCGGACGGCTTTATGGCGACACACCATGAGTTTTTCCTTTACGGGCGGTGTGCGAGCTGCCCCACGGCGGCCAACTGATTGCGTCGAGCCCGCATGTACGTGAATTGCAATTCCCCCCCCGAACTGCCGCTTGCTTCCCAATTGCGGGGCTCATTTACCGCTAAAAGCCACACAGCTCGCTTCATCAACCGGCAGGGAGAACAGGTTTGATCGCCAACCAAGGGATCACCATAGGCGACCGCGCTTCGCTTGCACAGCGCGGGCGCCGGCTTGAAATGCTCACCATCGCCTGGGGCACCGCCGAAGCGGCACTCGCCCTGACCGGCGCGGCCCGGCAGCACAGCATCTCGCTCACAGGTTTCGGCCTGGACAGCCTGATCGAGGTCGCCTCTGCGGCGGCGCTTCTCTGGCGCATGTCCCACGAGCTCAATCACGAGCGCAAGCACCATGCCGAACGGGTCAGCCTTCGCATCGCCGGGGGCTGTCTGTTGGCGCTTGCCGGGTATGTTTTTGTGCGCGGCGTGGTCGGCCTTGCGCGGGGACACGCGCCCGAAGCCGGCGTGCTGGGCATCGCCACCACTTTAGCCGCTTTGATCTGCATGCCGGCTTTGTCGAGCGCCAAACGGAAAGTGGCCTATGGTCTCGGCAGCTCCGCCATGCTGACCGACGCCAAGCAAACTAACTTCTGCATGTATCAGGCGGCAGTGGTGCTGCTCGGCTTGCTGGCCTATGCCCTGTTTGGGATTGTCTGGGCAGACAGTGCGGCTGCGCTGGTTCTGGTCCCGTTCCTGGTCCGGGCGGGTGTGCTTGCCCTGCAGGGCGTGCAGTGCTGCACTCATCATTAAACATACTTGCACATGTATGCAAATGTATTTAATATTCGATTGTGAGCATTTCTGATCTGCCTCAGCAACCCGAGCACACTCTTCTGAGCGAAGCCGGCTGCTCGCCGGCCGACCATGCCGGCGACCTTCGGTTCCAGCTTCCGATCCGCGAAGAAGCCGTCGAGCAGGCCGCGAGAATCTTTCGCGCCTTGGGCGAGCCGGCGCGCTTGCGGCTGGTTGCCCGACTTGCTCAGGGCGCGAGCTGCGTATCCGAGTTGGCTTCTTCAGAAGCGGAGTCCATTACGGTAGTTTCCCAGCGGCTCCGCGTTCTGCGGGCGGATAACATCGTCCGGCGCCGCCGCGAGGGCAAGCACATGCTGTACTTTCTCGCCGATCAGCACATGCTCGACCTTGTCTTCAATGCTCTGGCGCATGCGTCGGAGAAAACCGCTACCCCAAACACTGCGAGTCACACCTAAAAAGGAAAACAATGGCGACCACTCATACAGTTCATGAAAACCATACCCATCAGCACGTAACCGGCTGCGGCCACACCGCAATCCAGCAC
>CAXTVG010000138.1:0-5985 GCA_964247505.1 uncultured Acidobacteriaceae bacterium | reverse complement strand
CCCGCGGTGGAGTAATTCTCGACTCCAGTGTTGTAATTGCGGCAGAGCGGCAGGGCCACGGCACCCGCCAGATTTTAGAGCAGATCAGCGCGACTTACGGCGAGTCCGATGTTGCGCTCTCGGTAGTAACCATCGCCGAGTTGATGCATGGCGCATACCGTGCTCAGGCGGAAGCTATGAAGCAGCGACGGCTGTTCTTCATTGAACGGCTGTGTAGCGAGCTTCCGGTGCATCCGTTTACGCTTGACATGGCTCGGATGGTGGGTCGCATTGAAGGGGAACAGGCGGCCCTGGGATTTGTTCTTTCCTTTGAGGACCTTGTTATCGGCGTCACCGCTTTGCATCTCGGCTTCGGTGTAGTCACTTTCAATACGAAGCACTTTCAGCGTATTCCCGGATTGAGAGTGGTCACGCCTTAAAGGCCCAAATTACGGCCTCGTCGCCTTCGCGACGGTAAACTCGGCGGGCACCTGCCAGAATAACGGGTCGGGTTCGTCGCGTGAGGTCGCGCGAGCTTGTTCTGACGGTTAAGGACTGCTGCCGGAGCGGGGGGCATCGCGGGTGGAGCGCAGGTTGAGGCTGAGCGCGGGGTCGCACCGGAACTCGCGCACGACCGTGACCGGCTTTTCGGTGCCGAACTGGCCTGCGTCGCTGGTGGTAGTCACGCGCATGCCGGCGGTTTCCGATACGGGGATCTATCTGGGCCAACCTATGCGGATTCAATTACTTCTCCCGTGAACCTCGGGTAAAATAAAGGGAGCGCCCTGCTCGCCCGGCTTGCCCTGTGCAGCTCGGCTCGGGGCGCGACCTCTCCTATGGCAGACGACGAAATCCCTCAGTTACCTCTCCCCAACGGCAGCGACGGCTCGGGCCCAGGCGACCCGCCTTCGGGCATCAACGCGCCCGGAGCACCCGGCGCGGCCTCGCTCATCCCCATCAACCTGGAAGAAGAGATGCGCCGGTCGTATCTCGATTACTCCATGTCGGTCATCATCGGGCGCGCCTTGCCCGAGGTGCGCGATGGGCTCAAGCCTGTGCACCGGCGCATCCTCTACACGCTGCACGAAATGGGCCTGCAATACAACAAAAAGTACACCAAATGTGCCAAGGTGGTGGGCCAGGCGATGGGCCAATACCATCCGCACGGTGACTCGGCGATTTACGACACGATGGTGCGGATGGCGCAGCCGTTTTCGCTGCGGTACCCGTTGATCGACGGGCAAGGTAACTTCGGCTCGGTGGACGGCGACCCGCCGGCGGCGATGCGCTACACGGAAAGCCGCATGACCCGGATTGCGGGCGAAATGCTGGCCGATATCGACATGGACACGGTCGATTTCACACCGAACTACGACGAGAGCACGTTTGAGCCGACGGTGCTGCCGGCGCGCATCCCCAACCTCATCGTGAATGGTTCGAACGGCATTGCCGTGGGCATGGCCACGAACATCCCGCCGCACAACCTGACCGAGGTAGTGAACGCTGCGATCGCGCTTGTGAACAACCCCGAGGGCGGGCTCGCGACGGTGCTCGAGCATGTGAAGGGTCCGGATTTCCCGACCGGCGGCTTTCTTTACGGGCGCGGAGGCATTGCGAACGCCTACCGCACGGGTCGCGGGCGCTTTCTGATCCGCGCCAAGGTGGGGACCGAAAACATTTCCGGCGGACGCCAGGCAATCATCGTGACCGAGATCCCTTACCAGGTCAACAAGATGAAGCTGATCGAGCGCATGGCCGAGCTGGTGAATGAAAAAGTCATCGACGATATCAGCGATGTGCGCGACGAAAGCGACCGCGAGGGCATGCGGATCGTAATCGAGCTCAAGCGCGGGGCCGAGTCGCAGATTGTGCTGAACCAGCTGTACAAGCACACGCAGATGCAGGACAGCTTTTCCATGATCTTTCTCGCGGTGGTCAACAATCAGCCGCGGGAGCTGCCGCTGGATGAGGCGATTCTGCATTTTATCGACCACCGGGTGGACGTGGTGCGCCGCCGGACGGCGTTTCAGCTGCGCAAGGCGCGGGAGCGCGAGCACATCCTGCTCGGCTACCAGATTGCGCTCGATCACCTGGACAATGTCATTCGCACCATCCGCGGTTCGTCCTCGCGAGCCGACGCGCGCGAGAACCTGTTCCAGTTTTTCTCGGGGCGCACGATCACGGTGCGGGGAAACGCGATCGAGGGTGTGACGCTCGATCCTGCCAAGTACCTGAGCGACGGCGTCACGATCCTGCCCGCGACCCTGATCCTGAGCTACCGGCAGATCGACGCGATTCTTGAACTGCAGCTGTACCGGTTGACGCAGATTTCCATCGATGAGCTGGTGAACGAGCTGCGGCAGGTGCGGGCGAACATCGCGGAGTTTGAGTCGATCCTGGCGAGCGAGCCCAAGCTGCGCGGGGTCATTGTCAAGGAGCTCGAAGCGGTGCGCGACCAGTACGGCGACGCGCGCCGGACGCACATCCTGGACGAAACCGCCGAGCTGCAAATGGAAGACCTGATCGCGGACGAGCAGGTCGCGGTCACTGTTTCGCACTCGCAGTACCTCAAGCGCACGCCTATTTCCATCTACCGGCAGCAGCGGCGGGGCGGGGTGGGGCGCATCGGGATGAAGACGCGGGAAGAGGACTTTGTCCAGCAACTGATCGTCAACTCGACCCATGCGTACCTGCTGTGCTTTACCAATACGGGCCGGGTGTACTGGCTCAAGGTGTACGAGATTCCGGACGTGGGGGCGGCGGGCAAGGGCAAATCCATCGCGAGCCTGCTGAACCTGCAGCCGGGTGAGCAGGTGCGGAACATCTTGGCCGTGCGCAACCTGGAGGAAGAGGGCAAGTACATCTTCTTCGCGACCCGCAAGGGCACGGTCAAGAAGACGCCGCTCAAGGACTTCTGCAACGTCATGGCGCGCGGCATTATCGCCATCGGGATCGACGATGACGACGAGCTGATCGGGGTGAGGATCACGGACGGCAAGCAGATTGTGTTCCTCGCGACGCACGAGGGCCTGGCAATTCGCTTCGGCGAGGAGAACGTACGATCCATGGGCCGCCCGGCTTACGGTGTGCGTGGAATCGACCTGCAAAAGAACGACTATGTCGTCGGGCTGGCTGCCACGCCGGCCGAGCGCACGGCGGGGGAGAACGGCGGGAACGTGCCGTCACTGATCCTGACCGTGACCTCGAACGGCTTCGGCAAGCGGACGGACGTGGACGCGTACCGGCTGCAGACCCGCGGCGGCAAGGGCGTCATTAACCTGAAAACCAGCGCAAAAAACGGCAAGGTCAATGCTATCCAGCTGGTCGATGAAACCTCGGAGCTGATGGTGATTTCGCAGTATGGCAAGATCATCCGCATCGACACGAAGACCATCCGCGCGGCGGGCCGGTCGACCCAGGGGGTCAAGCTGCTCAACCTGGACCCGGAAGACAAGGTCGCGGCCGCGGTTGTGATCCCGCCGGAGGAGCTGAAGGACGAGCCGCCGCCGCTGCTGCAGTAGCGGTTTTGGCTTGGAAAAAAAGGGCGCGGAGCAATCCGCGCCCTTTTCCATTTCCGCAAGTCTCATGCCCGGACTCTGCGTATACGAGTTTCGACGCCAGGCATCCTAGTTAAGAAAGGAGCAATACCATGGCAGGAAAAGGTTTAGCGCTGGTAACCGGCGCTTCGAATGGAATCGGCTATCACCTGGCGAACCAGCTGGCTCAGGACGGCTATGACCTGGTGATCTCGGGCAAAGAGCAGGATTTGACGGCCAAGGCGAAAAAGGATTTCGAGCAGCACGGGGTCCAGGTCACCGCGGTTCAGGGCGACCTGAGCAAATCCGAGGCTTGTGAACAGCTATGGCGGGCTGCTGAAGGAGCTGGCAAACCGTTGGATGTGGCCTGCCTGAACGCCGGGCTGGGCGTAGGCGGTGAGTTCGCGCAGACGGGGCTCGATCAGGAGCTCGAGATTGTGGGCGTCAACTGCGCGTCTACGGTGCACCTCGCCAAGTACGTGGTGAAGCATATGGCCGGGCGCAGGGCGGGGCGGATTCTGTTTACCGCGTCCATCGCGAGCGAAATGATCACGCCGGGCGAGGCTGTGTACGGCGCTTCGAAAGCATTTGTGCTGCAGTTCGCGAAGAATCTGCGTTACGAGTTGAAAGACAAGGGCGTGACCGTCACAGCGCTGCAGCCGGGGCCGGTCGACACCAATTTTTTCAACAATGCCGGCGTGGGCGAGACCAAGGTCGGTACAGAAGGCAAGAAGGAAAGTGAGCCGGACGATGTGGCGCGTCAGGGCTTGAAAGCGCTGTTTGCTGGCGACGAGCATGTGTACGCCGCCTCGATCAAGACCAAGATCGAAGGCGCGGTGATGGGTGTGGTGCCAGAAGGGGTGCAGTCGGCGATGCATAAGAGCATGCTGGAGCCGGCGCAGAAGTAGATCGGCGCAGAAAAGCCGGAAGGGCGCCCGCATTGCGGGCGCTTTTCTGTTTGCAAGGGGTTCAGGGCTTTGGCGCGGCGTGCAGGTGCGGGGTCAGTTTGCGGATCAGGAACTCCTGAATAAGGTTCCCGGCTGAGCCGGTGGCCAGGCCAATCGCGGTGTTTTCGAAAATTGTGGCCGCCCCGTTGCGGTCGCTCGCCGGGTAGTACAGGTCGGAGATGCCGCCCGCGGCCAGGTCGCCGAGAACGTTGGAATAGTCCGGCTGCCAGCGCCCGTTGTCTCCTCGGCAAACGACGGACATAGCGATGGCATAGAGCGAGCGCGACAGGACCGTGCCGGTTCCTTTGTAAAAGTAGCGCGGGTCTTGGTGCAGGAGGGAGGGCAGCGCGGCCCCGCCGATGAAAGTGCCGATCAACCCATTCCCATAATTCGCGCCGAAGCGCCGCCCGAAACCGGCCGCGCCTTGCCCATAGCCCCTGAAATCGTTTTGCGACTGCTGCACGCCCGCCGCAATACCCGCCGCGACGAAGGAGACTGGGTCGAGGACCGAGCGCCCGGCGAGCTGAAACTTCTGCCGCGCGGTGAGGGGGACGGCATTCCAGGCGTACGAAGTATAGAAATTCGGGAAAATGCCCAGAACTCGCTGCTTTTCCTGCGCTGCGATCTCCTCCTGTGCGAGCTCCTCGCGCGAAACGTGTACTTCCACGTTGGTAGTTTGCGTTTGGAAGGCCGGCGGGCTGCCGGGCGCCTGCTGCGCGGGGGCTTGCTGGGGGTCACCCCCTGCGGGCGCGAGCTGAGCGGCCAGGGATCCGCACGAGGCCAGCAAACAGGCAGCGCAGAGCAGGCGAGGCGAGGACCCGGGCAAGGTGATGACTCCTAAATAAACTTGCTCTAGATTACCCGTAGCAGCAGAGGCTTTTCGCTAGCTTACCGGACGCGCTTCGGCTAGACTATTCGCGCTAACGAAAGCGGGGTCGGCTGATGAGTACGGCGGCGCATGCGGGAACGGGATTGAACGCGGAACCGGCAGCTCCTTCGCCGATCGAGCGTGTGCTGCTCATTTTTTCTGCGCCGTCGCGGGCGTTCCGGCAGCTCGGGTCCGGGGGCAGCTGGTGGCTGCCTTACCTGCTCGTTCTATTGGTCAGCCTGGGGTATGCGGCGACCATCGGCAGCCGGGTGGGCTGGGATACGGTAACGCGCAACAACCTGGCGAGCTCCCCCAAGCAGCAGGCGAACCTCGACAAAGCACCGGCGGCCCAGCAACAGGCGCAGATCGCTATGATCGCCCGCATTACACGAACCGCCACCTATGCCATGTCCGCTGTGGGCCCTTTGTTTTTCGCGGCCATCGTCGCCGGGCTGCTGCTTGCGACGCTCAATTTCGGGCTGGGCGGCCACGGGCGATTCGGGCCGCTGTTCGCGGTGTATATGTTTTCGTCGCTGCCGCAGCTGATCAAGGTGCTGCTGGTGATCCTGATCCTCTTCCTCGGCGTAGGCGGCGAGAGCTTTCATATCAACAATCCGCTGGGCAGCAACCCGGCGTTCTACATGCAGGGTTCGGG
>CAXTVG010000137.1:0-6014 GCA_964247505.1 uncultured Acidobacteriaceae bacterium | reverse complement strand
GCTTCAAGGTCAACGGCAAAGAGCACGAGGTTTACTTCGTCACCGAGCAGCAGCGCATCGCGGCCAAGCGCCCCCTGGCGCTCACCGAGCTCGGCGGGACTTTTGACGTGCTGACCACTGTTAAGGGCGGCGGCGTGTCTGCGCAGGCCGATGCGGTCAAGATGGGCATCGCTCGCGCCCTGCTCGAGTTCAACGCCGAGCTGCGCGCGACTCTCAAGCCCGAAGGCCTCCTGACCCGTGACGCCCGCATCAAGGAGCGTAAGAAGTACGGGCAAAAGGGCGCTCGCAAACGGTTCCAGTTCTCCAAGCGCTAAATCTCTGTCCCGGCGTGGCTTTCCCTGCGCGCGCCGGCACTCCCGTTCGGTAAGCAGGGAATGACTCTCCCGCGGCTCGCGCCGGGGAATCAATTCGGGCCCCGCCCGGATGCAACTTAACAAGGAGGCTGTTTGGCGAACATCACCATGAAGGAGCTGCTTGAGGCCGGCGTCCACTTCGGACACCAAACCAAGCGTTGGGATCCGCGCATGAAGGAGTACATCTTCGGCGAGCGCAACGGGATCTACATCATCGACCTGCAAAAGACGCTGAAGATGTTCAAGGAAGCGTCGAAGTATGTGACCGACCTGACCGCGACCGGCAAGGTCATCCTGTTTGTCGGCACCAAGCGCCAGGCACAGGACGCGGT
This sequence comes from uncultured Acidobacteriaceae bacterium, assembly GCA_964247505.1. Taxonomy (GTDB): domain Bacteria; phylum Acidobacteriota; class Terriglobia; order Terriglobales; family Acidobacteriaceae; genus EB88. The sequence goes on along the minus strand of CAXTVG010000137.1, from coordinate 5,329 downwards.
CGCCGAGGAAGCGAACCGCTGCGGGATGTTCTACATCAACCAGCGCTGGCTCGGCGGGTTGCTGACCAACTGGATCACGGTGCAGAAGTCGGTGAAGCGGCTCCAGGAACTGGACGAGATGGCCACCGACGGCCGCTACGACCTCCTGACCAAAAAGGAAGTCATCAAGCTCGAGCGCGAGCGCAAGCACCTGCAGGCCAACCTGGCCGGCATCAAGCATATGAAGCGCCTGCCGGACGCGATCTTCGTTGTCGACTCAAACGCTGAAGCCATCGCCGTCAAGGAAGCCCGCAAGCTCGGGATCCCGGTTGTCGCGGTGGTCGATACAAACTGCGATCCGACCGTGGTCGATTACGTGATCCCCGGCAACGACGACGCCCTGCGCGCGATCCGGCTGTTTACCTCCAAGATTTCGGATTCCGTGATCGAGGGCGTCCAGATGGCGACCGATAAGCAGTACATGGACGTCGCCGGCGTCGCGCCGGAAGCGCAGTTTACCGCGGCGACCTTTGAGGACGGCTCGCTCGAGTCCGGAGCGGATGTGGGCGCTGCGTCGCCGGCAGCCGACGCGACCGAAACCGAAGAAGTCGATCTCGAGTCGGCGCTCGGCGGCGGCATCCGCAAGGCGCCGGTCAGCGCCGGCGTCATCACCGAGCCGGAAGCGGTTGAAGGCACCGTCTAAGCAGGGAAGCGTTTCCAGGCGAGGGCGTGGTCCGGTTTCCGGCTCCACGCTTTTTGCCCGTTTAGAGTCAAAAACAGCAGCGCCCGAGCGGCGCAGACGAGGGTAGTGAAGTGGCGGCAACGGCAGAAAAAATCGATGCAAAGCTGGTAAAGGAACTCCGCGAAAAATCGGGCGCGCCCATGGGCGACTGCCTCAAGAGCCTGCAGGAAGCCAAGGGCAACATGGAAGATGCCTTCGTGATCCTGCGCAAGCGCGGCATGGCGTCCGCCGCGAAGAAGGCCTCGCGCGGCACCAACGAGGGCGCAGTCGGCACTTACATCCACGCCGGCGGCAAAATCGGCGTTCTGGTCGAGGTCAACTGCGAGTCGGACTTTGTCGCCCGCACCGAAGACTTCCAGGACCTGCTCAAGGACATTGCGATGCACATCGCCGCGACCGACCCGCGCTACATCCGGCGCGAAGACGTCACGGAAGCCGACCTCGCGCGTGAAAAGGACATCTATCGCGCCCAGGCCGCCGAAACCGGCAAGCCCGCCCCGGTGATCGAAAAGATCGTCGAAGGCAAAATGACCAAGTTCTACGAGGAGGTCTGCCTGCTGGAGCAGCCCTTTATCAAGGAGCAGTCGCTCTCGATCAAGGACATGATCGCCCAAAAAGTCGGCAAACTCGGCGAAAATATCACCGTCCGCCGCTTCGCCCGCTTCAAGGTCGGCGACCCGGTCTGGACGGTCGCCCAGGTCAAGGCCGAAGAGATGCCTTCAGCAGCCGAGTAAAAACAAGACCCCCTGCGCGGGAGGCGGCCACTTCGTGGCGGGTCTTTGTTTGGTCAAAACGGCCAGGCTCTATTAGGTAACGCGTAGTACTTTATCGAGATAAATAAGCATTACGGGTGCCCCACGTCTCGCTTTTGAGACGTGGGTGCGGCGCAACGGAGCTTAACCGCGACCAACGGGAGCGCCGCAACTCCACAAAGAATACCCGCCACGAAGTGGCCGCCAGCCGCGTAGGCGGTTTTGGCTTTTGCATCTAATCGAGCCATGGCCGCGATCCTCCGAGCCGCGTTCGGCTACTTCCTGCTGGTGTTCATGGTCCGCATCGTCGGCCGCCGCCCCGGCAAGCAGCTCAACCCCTTCGAGTTTGTGCTTATTTTCTTTATCGGCGGCCTTTCCCTTACCTTTATAGTTGCCGATGACCGCTCGCTCACCAATGCCTTCACCCAGATCATCACCATCGGCCTCGCGCATTATTTCCTGGTCGTGCTCCGTCAAAAGTCCCCGCGCATCGCCAAGTTTCTCGATGGCACCCCGCTCATCCTTCTGGCGCACGGCGAGTGGCATGAGGAAGCCATGAAGGGGATGTTGATCGACCCGCAAGACGTGATGACCGCCGCCCGCGATAAAGGCATCACTTCTCTCGACGGCGTCGCCTACGCGGTGCTCGAACGCAACGGCGAGATCACAATTTCCCCCGCTTCCGAAGGATAGGCGTGTATGGCCACTGAAACCTCCACCAAGCCCGTCGACGACTCCATCGCGAAGGTCAATGATGACATAGCGGTCGGCGAAGACCTCCAGTTCCAGCGCCGTTGGTGGAAGTTCGAGAAGGCGGTCTGGATCTTTCTCGCTCTGCTTGTCATCCTCGACCTGATCGGCATCTTCGGGCGCGGGCCGCTTTCCAAAGCGCGTACGCAAAGCCCCGACGGAGCCTTGGCCGTGAATTACGAATGGGTAGAACGATTTGGCACCCCATCCCTGATCACTCTTCATTTCGGCCCTTCCGCCGTCCGCGACGGCGCAATCCGGGTCTGGGTCAGCGATTCGGTCATCACGGCGCTCGGGAATCAGCGCATAAGCCCGCAGCCGTCCACCTCAGTGACCGGCGACGGAGGAGTCGCTTATACCTTCCCGTCCAGCCCCAAACCCAACTCGGTCGCCTTTGCGCTCGAACCCTCCGCCCTGGGCCGGTCCCGGTTTACCGTCCGGCTTCTCGGCAGCGGCACCGTCAACCACCCGCAGGACGCCTTGACCGCACGCGTTTTCGTCATGCCCTAGGGCCACGCCATGTACACCGTCCTACACGCCATCGCCGGCTACTTCTTCCTCCTTGCGATCGTGCGCCTCCTGTCGCGCCGTCCGGGGGGCCAGCTCACACCGTTTGAGTTCGTCATCGTCTTCCTCATCGGCGGCCTCATCATCCTGTCCACCGTCGGCGATGACAAATCCGCTACCAACTGCGTCGGGGCTATCCTGACGATCGGCCTGATGCACCGCATTACCGCCCGGCTGCGCGCCCGTTCCAAACGCCTGAGCAGGTTTGTCGACGGCATGCCCATGGTCCTGCTTAAAGACGGCCAATGGCAGAGTGAAGCAATGCACGGCATGCGCATCGACGACCCTGACGTGATGGCCACCGCTCGCTCCCAGGGCATCCGCGACCTCAGCGGAATCAAGTACGCTGTCATCGAGCGGGTCGGCTCCATCAGCATTATTCCCAAGAACGAGAAAGACGGCCAGTAACCCATGCCCCCAGCGGAGCAAGAGGAAGAGCGCACAGTCGAGACCATGGTGCCGGCCCGGCTCGACCGGCTGCCGTTCAGCCGCTGGCACATCCGTATCGTCATCGCGCTCGGCACCTCCTGGCTGCTCGATGGCCTCCAGGTCACGCTCGCCGGTTCGCTCGCCGGCATTCTTGAAAACAAGAAGGGCCTGGGTCTCACCGCTCCGCAGGTCACCGCTGGCGCGACCACCTACCTGATGGGCGCGGTGCTCGGGGCGCTGTTTTTCGGCTACCTCACCGACCGCCTCGGCCGCCGCAAGCTGTTCCTGGTCACACTCGCGACCTACTCGATCGCCACCCTGCTCACCGCACTCTCGTTCAACTTCTGGAGCTTCGCGCTGTTCCGCGCCTTCACCGGCTTCGGCATCGGCGGCGAGTACGCGGCGATCAACTCCGCAGTCGACGAGCTGATCCCCGGGAAGGTCCGGGGCACGGTCGACCTGGTCGTCAACGCGACCTTTTGGCTGGGCGCGATTTTCGGCTCGGTCGCCTCGTTCGGCTTGCTGAACACGCACCTGATTGGCACCAACATCGGCTGGCGCGTCGCCTTTGCATTGGCCGCGGTGCTGGGCGGGGGTGTGCTTATCCTGCGGCTCAAGGTGCCGGAAAGCCCGCGCTGGCTGATGCTCCGCGGCCACGAGGAGCGTGCCGAGCAGATCGCGTCGGCCATTGAAGACGACGTGCGCAAGAGCGGCAAGAAAGACCTCCCCGAGCCCGAGGGCCAGCCGCTCAAGCTCGCCGTGCGCGACCACACTCCGTGGGGCGATGTCTTCCGCGCCATGCTGCGCGACAACCGCTCACGGTCGCTTCTCGCGCTGGTCCTGATGGTCGCGCAATCGTTCTTTTTTAACTCGATCTTTTTCACCTACGGGCTGATCGTGAAGCAGTTTTACGGTGTCACGAACAATCGCCTGCCGCTGCACCTGATCCCATTCGCGGTGGGCAGCTTCTTCGGTCCCATCGTCTTTGGCCACCTGTTCGATAAGGTCGGCCGCAAGCCCATGATCGCCCTCACCTACGGCGTTTCCGGCCTGCTGCTGCTCGCGGTCATCTACCCCTTTGTGCGCGGCCTGTTCACTGCGACCACGCTCGACATCAGCTTCAGCGTCATCTTCCTGGTCGCCTCCTCTGCCGCCAGCGCTGCTTATCTAACGGTCAGCGAAATCTTCCCGCTTGAAATCCGCGCCTTTGCCATTGCAATCTTTTACGCGCTCGGCACCCTCGCCGGCGGCGTCGCCGCCCCGGTCATCTTCGGCGAGCTCATCGCCTCCGGCCACCGCAGCCACGTCGCCTGGGGCTACGCTGTCGGGGCCGCGCTCATGCTCGCCGGGTCCGCATGCGAGCTCGTCATCGGCGTTGAAGCGGCGGGCAAGGGCCTCGAATCCGTCTCTAAGCCCATCCAGAGCCGGTAATCCGCGCGGCAAAGGGGCTGCGAATCTTCCGCAGCCCCCTTGCTTGCAGGTTTCAGAACTACTGTGGGGTGTTCAGCTCCAGCGCGATCGTCTTCAGCAGAACCCCATCCGCTGTATCCCCGCTCAGGCTCCACGCCATTACGCCTCCCAACCCCAATGCCTTCGCGGCCAGCGCCTTGTAGCCAAGCGAGTAGGGATCGTCGTAGGTCCAAAACGTCTTCCCATCGTAGAGCCAGGGCGACAGCGTTTGCGGGTCCCTGTACATCGTAAAAGAGCTTTCGATCGGCACAATCTGGTTGTATCCCGAGCCCTGTCCGACCGGCGTGCCGGGCTGGAACAGTCCGTGGTTGACGTTGGAAACGCCGGTCCACTCATACCCGTAGAACGGAACGCCGAGGACGATCTTGCTCGCCGGCACGCCGCCGCTGTAGTACGCCCATACCGCGGCTGCTGCGTTGTTCGCCGGGGCAGTGTCGCCTGCCGCCTGCGACGCCGGAGCTACGAACCCCGTCGTCTTGTTCCAAGGTCCGTCGAAGTCGTAGGCCATCAGGCCGAAAAAGTCGAGTGACGAGGCCGCTCCCGCCATGTCGATGTACTGGTAAGCCCAGTGGCCGGCCGGGGCCGCGATGGACAAGACCATCCCTGGACGGATCGCGTTCATCTGTGACCGGAACTCGGC
>CAXTVG010000136.1:0-6053 GCA_964247505.1 uncultured Acidobacteriaceae bacterium | reverse complement strand
TCTTGACGCTTTCGATGAGTTACAACATGCCCGGCTGGCGCGTCGGCTTCATGGCCGGCAACCGCGAGCTGGTTGCGGCGCTCGCGCGGCTTAAGAGCTACTGCTACTACGGGACGTTCACGCCCATCCAGGTCGCGAGCATCACCGCGCTCGAAGGGCCGCAGGAGTGTGTCGCCGAGATTACCGAAACCTACCGCAAACGCCGCGACTGCTTGGTCTCCGGCCTCAACAAACTCGGCTGGCCGGGGGTTCCCACCCCCAAGGCCACCATGTTCGTCTGGGCCCCCATCCCGCCCCAATACCGCTCGGGCGAAGCCACCGGCGAGCCGCTTGCCTCGCTCGACTTCTCCACCAAGCTCCTGCGCGACGCCAAGGTCGCCGTCTCCCCCGGCATCGGCTTCGGCGAGTACGGCGACGGCCACGTCCGTTTCTCCCTCATCGAAAACGAAGAGCGCACCCGCCAAGCCTTGCGCGGCATGCGCTCCATGTTCGCCCGCGACGGCGTACGCGAGCCTGCCGTTCTCTGAAGGCGGTCGCCGCCCGCACCACGGGTGCCCCCACGTCTCGCGTTTCCGGGGTCCCCGGCGAGCGGTCCATGCTCGCTGGGGTGGCTCAGACGTGGGTTCTCGTGAGCGAAAGCTCACGACCGCACTCGAGCCTGCATCCGTAGAGAAGTGGTCCCGTAGCGTAAGCTGGAAAACCTATGTGCTTTTCAGCGACAGCGAACTTCGTAGGCAGCGCGGTGATCGCCGCGGTCGGCATCGCAACCCTGCGAGAGGTAAAGCACCGGCGTCAAATCCTGTTCGCTTCCCTGCCCACCCTGTTCGCCTTCCACCAGTTCACCGAACGCTTCGTCTGGCTGGGCCTCGACGGCATCCTCCCCGCAAGCGCCGCGCATGACATCGGCGCGGCGTTCGTCCTGTACGCGCAGGGCCTGCTGCCGTTTGTGCTGCCCCTCAGCGTCTACATGATCGAACCCGAAGGAAGGAGGCGCAAGCGCATGCTCTGGTTCGTCATTCTTGGCGGTCTACTGATGCTCTACATCCTGTGGGCGCTGATCGCGTTTCCGCTCCAGGTGTACGTGCGCCATCACAGCATCGTGTACCACAACCAGTACACGACCACGACCGCCGTTGCCGTGCTCTATGTCATCGCGACCTGCGGCGCCCTGTTCTTTTCCGGCCTGCGCTACCTGGTCGCGTTCGGGATCGCCAACCTCGTTGGGCTGGTCGCCGTCACGATTGTCATGGCCTACGCGTTTACGTCGATCTGGTGCGCCTACGCAGCGGTCATCAGCGTCATCGTCTACTTCCACTTCCGCCGCTTGCGCAACCATCCCGCACCGGCGCCCGCCTACCCTGTTCGCGCTTAGCCGAGCGCCGGAGTAGCGGCACGCGCGATCATCCGGGTGGTCGAGAAACCCTCAACCGTGGGCACAATCTTGACCACTCCGCCCCAGCCCCGGACCTCCTTCGCGCCCACCACGGATTCCTCCACGTAGTCGCCGCCCTTGACGATCACGTCCGGCTTGAGCGCGCAGATCAGCTCCAGCGGCGTGGGCTCGTCAAACACGATGACCGCATCGACCGCCGCGAGCGCCGCCAGCACCCGCCCCCGGTCGCGCTCCTGCACTACAGGCCGGGTTGGGCCCTTAAGTTCGCTGACCGAGCGGTCGCTGTTGATCGCGACGATCAGCCGGTCGCCCTGCCGCCGCGCGTCCTCCATCAGCGTAATGTGGCCCACATGCAGCAGATCGAAGCAGCCGTTGGTAAACACCACCCGGTCGCCCTTCGAACGCCACGCGTTCACCCGCGTCTGCAACTGCGCGAGCTCCAGCTGCTTTTCCGAGGCCTGCAGTTCGATCTCCGGCATCAGGCTCGTGATCAGCTCATCGCGCGTGATCGGCACAGTCCCAACCTTGCTGACAACCACGCCGGCCGCAACATTCGCGAGCGCCACCGCGGACTCAATCGGCAGCCCGCTCGCCAGCGAGAGAGCGAGGGTCGCAATCACCGTATCGCCGGCACCCGAAACGTCGAACACCTGCCGCGCAACCGCCGGGAACGTGCGCGTCTGGCCGGGTTTGACCACCGCGATTCCCTTCTCGCTCAGCGTCACGGTCAGGTAGTCGAGCTCGAGCGCGGGCAGCATCTTCGCCGCCGCCGCCAGCAGCGTTTCCGTCTCCTTCGGCGGGATGCCCGTCGCGACCGACAGCTCTTGCAGGTTCGGGCAGATCGTCGTCGCGCCTCGGTAGCGCGAGAAGTCGCGATGCTTCGGATCCACCAGCACCGGCACACCTAAAGCGCGCGCCCGGTCGATCACCGCCCGGCACACTTCCTCCGAAAGGGTCCCCTTGGCATAGTCCGACAGCACCACCGCCCGCACATTCGCCAGCTCCGCATCGAGTCCCGCCAGCAGCGCGTCATACGCTTCCCGCGGGTAGCCTTTGGTGCGCTCGACGTCGAGCCGCAAAATCTGCTGCTGGCCGCCCAGGATGCGCAGCTTCGAGGTCGTCGGGTGGCCCGCGACCGTGGTGATACGCGAGGTGACCCCGGCTTTTTCAAGGCATGCTTCCAGCGCGGCGCGGTCCTCATCCTGCCCCGCGAACCCGGCGAGCGTAACCTGCGCACCCAGCCCCGCGATGTTCATCGCGACGTTGGCCGCGCCACCCGGCTGCTCGCTGCGGCGCGCCAGGCACACCACCGGCACCGGCGCTTCCGGCGAGATGCGCTCGACGTCGCCCCAGATATAGCGGTCGAGCATAAGGTCGCCGACCACAAGGACGCGGGTTTCGCGCCAGTCGCCCTCGATGCGCGAGACAATTTCGTGCAGGTTGTCGAGTTGCGCCATTTGCGATTACTCGGCCTTCGCCGCGGCCTGGCACCAGGCCAGCTCCACCCAGTCGCACAGCATGTGGCCGCACAGGATGTGGCCCTCCTGCACCCGCGCCGTGTCCCTGGTCGGCACGCAGATCGCCGCGTCCGCCACGCCGGCCATTTTGCCGCCGCCCGCGCCGGTCATCGCGACCGTGAACGCGCCGCGCTCCCGGGCCGCTTCCAGCGCTTCGACCACGTTTTTGCTGTTGCCGGAGGTCGAAATCCCAACCACGATGTCGCCTTCCTCCGCCAGCGCCAGCACCTGCCGGCTGAACACCTGGTCGTAGCCGTAGTCGTTGCCGATCGAAGTCAGGATGGACGTATCGGTGGTCAGCGCGATCGAGGCCAGCGGCTTGCGCTCGCGCCGGAACCGGCCCACAAACTCAGCCGCCAGGTGCTGCGCGTCGGCCGCCGAGCCGCCATTGCCGCACCACAGCACCTTTTTGCCGTCCATCACGGCGTCCGTCATCTTCCGCGCCAGCGCTTCGAGCGTCCCCTGCTGCTGCTTGAGCTCCTCGATCACGCGCAGGTGCTCGTCGAAAGCCCGCGCAAACACCGCTTCCCCTGTTAACTCCGTCATACATGCAACCTCACTCGTCCCGGCCGATTCTTCGCTATGATACCGCTTGTGGACAAGCCTGAAAGTTACCAAGGTATCCGGACCGTGTTTCTGGACCGCGACGGCGTGCTCAACCGCAAAGCACCGGAAGGCGAGTACGTGTCGCGCTGGGACCTGTTCCATCCCCTCCCCGGCGCCATCGAAGCAGTCCGCCGCCTGAACGAAGCCGGCCTGCGCGTGTATGTGGTCACGAACCAGCGCGGCGTCGCGCTCGGGCTGTACACCATGGACGACGTCGACCGCCTCCACGAGCGCCTCAAGGAAGAGCTGCGCTCCCACGGCGCGCACGTGGACGGCATCTTTGTCTGCCCCCACGACAAAAACGAGTGCGACTGCCGCAAGCCGCTTTCCGGCCTGTTCGAACAAGCGCGCGCGCTGCACCCGAGGATTGACTTCCGTACCAGTGTGATGATCGGTGATTCGCTTTCGGATATCGAAGCAGGCCAGCGGCTGGGGATGAGAACGCTTTTCGTAACCGGACAAGCAGACCGGCAAAAAAGCGGGTCAGAGACAGCAAAAGCTACAGCCAACGTAGTTTGTACATCATTGTGGGAAGCGTCCAAGGCTCTACTTGGCGTGGAATCGGCCTAAGTAGGTTGCCCACTCCGGACTTTAGCATTCACAGTTGCCGAGCTCGCCTGTTAGGCTCTCTGTGCATGGAGTCGGCTTAGAGGTAGGCTCTCGATGAAGTTAGCCGCTGTACTAATGCTCGCGTTGCTGTATACCCCCCTCTCGCGCTCGCAGAGTGCGCCGCCTGAGTTTACCGATCCTTTCGCCTTACTTCAGGCAGTTGCCCGAACTTACGCCGACGCAGGCTACACGTTCCGCATGAGATCGATCACCGAGACAGTAGAGAACAGCGATCTGCGCCGCGACTGGACCAAAGTCTCTCTCTCAGCCGTGAAAGGCCCCGGCAAACTTTATCGTATTGAGACGCAATCGCCTTTCGGCTCCTATATTCAACTTTCTGACGGGTCCAGCGAGTGGGTTTATCTTGTGGAAGCAAAGGCCTATGTGAAGCGCCCCTCTCCTGAGCGCGGACCTCAATTCCCAAAGGTATTTATGGGAGGAGATATGGAGCTGGCCAATGCGTGGAAGATGCGCTCTGTTCTCGAACTAATCGCGGGCAGCTACCGGCAAGCCTTAAAGCTAGGCCAGCAAACGATCAAGATTGAGGGCCGGAAGTATCCATGCTATGTCGTCCATCTTACGAGCGCAGACCTGACGAGAAAGCAACAAGACTTCTACTCGGACGATACTTTCTGGATAGAAAAGAACACCCTTGTCTTCCGAAAGCACATTGCACACACGGATGGTGGACTCTTCGTCACGCCAACAATCCACATTCCGCTGCACCAGGATATTACGACTGTTTACCCGGTTATGGAGCTCCATGCTCAGCCAAGCCCTAACGAGTTTCTGTTTTCACCGCCGCATGGGGCAAAGGAGGTTTCCTCGCTTGAGCCTGATCTTTCCACCGGACGCGCGAAGCCCGAAGCGCAGATGATTGGGAAAACGCTCCCAAATGGCGCTCTGCCGGCGGCGAGCCTGAAAGCATACCGCGGGAAACCACTACTGATCGATCTGTGGGCTACTTGGTGCGGTCCTTGCTTGCAGGCGATGCCCTCGTTAGATCGCGTTTACAAGGATTTCGCGAGCAAAGGTCTTCAGTTTGTGACTGTCGATGAGGATGCGGGCGCGGCTGCGGCAGACTCCTACCTTGCGCGCCACCATTACGCATGGACGAACTTCCACGATGCGGACGGAAGTTCTCAGAAGTCGCTCGGAGATAGAGGGATTCCACTAACCGTCCTGGCTGATGCGGGTGGCAAGATCCTCTATTACGATTACGGCGGGGACGAAGCAGAACTTCGAAAGGCGCTTGCGGGGTTAGGGCTAAGATCGTCCGGCAGAGTAAGCAACAACGACCCCACCGGTCCACCGCCGAAATAAGTTGGAACGGGCTACAAGTTGCGTTGGGGTTAGCGCATATTCATTGGTTCGCGACTGCAAGCGCGTCGAAAGTAGACCGCACACCTTGCTCCAGCGATGTGAACTGGAAGTCACACCCAGTCTCGCGCAGCGCTTTCAAGTCCGCCTCCGTGAAATGCTGATAGCGCGTGTCTAAGTCCTGCGGGAACGGGATGTACTCGATCGGGACCTCGCCGTGGACTTGAATGAGGGCGCGGGCGACTTCGTTGAAGGAGCGGGACTCCCCCGTGCCGACGTTGACGATGGCGTGATAGGTTCTGCGCTCCCCGGGCGGGACGCCGACGCCGGCGAAGAAGAGGTTCAACCGGCACAGGTCGCGGACGTAGACGAAGTCGCGGCGCTGCTCGCCGGGCGGGTAGCCGCCGGAGCCCTCAAACAGGCGGACGCGGCCGGTTTCGAGGATTTCTTTCGAGAAGCGGTGAATGACCGATGCCATGCGGCCCTTGTGCTGCTCGCGCGGACCGTAAGCGTTAAAGTAGCGCAGGCTGACGGCGGTGGTGGGCACGCGGCGGAGGCGGAACTGCTCGCGGAGGTAGTTGTCAAAGGCGAGCTTGGAGGCGCCGTAC
>CAXTVG010000135.1:0-6057 GCA_964247505.1 uncultured Acidobacteriaceae bacterium | reverse complement strand
ATGCGCGCGCAAAACAGGCCGTCGCGCTCCGGCTTAAAGGTGCGGTAGTTGATGGTTTCAGGCTTCGTGACTTCGCCATGCGACCATGAGCGGATCTTTTCTGGTGACGCGAGCTGGATGCGGATCGCGTCGAAATCGGTGATAGGGCCGGAGAGTTCAAACGGGCTGGAACGATACAAGGCGGTTCCTCCTGGCGCTCAAAGGCGCTTTCGGTCCCGGGGCTTAAGATTCTGGGCCGCCGCTCGCCCCCGGGAGCGCTTGCTCACGGAACGACGGCCCTTTCTAGTGCGAAACTTGGGTTTCAGGCCGGCTTGAAAAACCGGCCTGAAGGGATCAGTCGGCTGCAGCCAGCAGCGGCTCCGGCGCGGGCAGCTTCGCCGCATCCAGGTCCGACTGCTTCATCAGCTCCACATCCAGGCACAAGGCCTGCAGCTCGCGGATCAGCACGTTGAACGACTCCGGCACGCCCGGCTCGATCGCCGCCTCGCCCTTGACGATGGCCTCGTAAATCTTGGTGCGGCCGAATACGTCGTCGGACTTCGCCGTGAGCAGCTCCTGCAGGATGTAGGCCGCGCCATAGGCCTCGAGTGCCCACACCTCCATCTCGCCGAACCGCTGCCCGCCGAACTGCGCCTTGCCGCCCAGCGGCTGCTGGGTGATCAGCGAGTACGGCCCGATCGAGCGCGCGTGGATCTTGTCGTCGACCAGGTGCGACAGCTTGAGCATGTAGATGTAGCCGACCGTCACCGGCTGCTCGAACTGGTCGCCGGTCATGCCGTCGAACAGCGCCGTTTTGCCCGAGCTCGGCAAACCGGCCGCGGCCAGCAGTGCCTTGATCTCGGTTTCCCTCGCGCCGTCAAACACCGCGGTGCCGAACCAGATGCCCCGCTGCATGCCCTTACCCACCCGCATCACCTGCTCGTCGTCGAGCTCGAGCAGCTGACGCAGCGCCGCCGTCCCCGCGAACTTCTCCCGGAATGTTTCCCGGACCTCGTTCGCGTCCTGCGCGTTTCTGACGATCTCCGCCACTTTCGCGCCCAGCTCGTGCGCCGCCCAACCCAGGTGCGTTTCAAGGATCTGCCCCACGTTCATACGGGATGGAACCCCCAGCGGGTTCAGCACGATCTCAACTGGCTGCCCATCGGGCAGGTACGGCATGTCCTCCTCGGGAAGAATGCGCGCGATCACGCCCTTGTTCCCGTGGCGGCCCGCCATCTTGTCGCCGACCGACAGCTTGCGCTTCATGGCGATGTACACCTTCACGAGCTTGATGACGCCCGGCGAAAGTTCGTCGCCCTTCTGCAGCTTCGCGATCTTGTCGTTGGTGATCTTGCGCAGCACATCGATCTGACGCGAGGTCATCTCCTCGATCTCGTCGATCTGCTCATTCACCCGCGGGTCTTTATCGTTGTAGCGGATGCGCTTCAGGTTCTTGGTCGAGATCAGCTCGATCGTTTCCCGATCCAGAATCATGCCCTTCGACAGCAAGCGCTTGTTGGTGCGCTCGTCATGAAGGTCGGCCTGGACCTCCTTGCCGCCCAGGATCGACTCCAGCCGCTTGAGCCGCTCGTCGGTGAGAATACGGATCTCATCGGCGAGGTTCTTCTCCAGCTTCGCCACCTGCTCGGCCTCGATCTGCAAGGCGCGCTCGTCCTTTTCCTGACCCTTGCGGGAGAAGATCCGAACGTCGACGACGGTGCCCTCAATGCCCGGAGGGCAGGTCAAGGAAGCATCGCGCACGTCCCCGGCCTTTTCGCCGAAGATCGCCCGCAGCAGCTTTTCCTCAGGCGTCAGCTGGGTTTCGCCCTTGGGCGTGACTTTGCCGACCAGAATGTCGTTATGGCGAATCTTCGCGCCGATCCGGATCACGCCCGACTCGTCGAGATCACGAAGAGCATGTTCTGACACGTTGGGGATGTCGCGCGTAATCTCTTCCGGCCCCAGCTTGGTGTCGCGCGCCTCGATCTCGAACTCCTCGATGTGCACGGAGGTGTAGTAGTCCTCGCGCACCAGCTTCTCGGAGATCAGGATCGCATCCTCGAAGTTGTAGCCGCGCCACGGCATAAACGCGACCAGCACGTTCCGCCCCAGGCCAAGCTCGCCCTGCTCCGTGCAAGGCCCGTCCGCGATCACCTGGCCCTTCAACACCCGGTCGCCCTTGCGGACAATCGGCTTCTGGTTGATGCAGGTGTTCTGGTTCGAGCGCTTGAACTTGGTGAGCTGGTAAATATCCGACCCCACCTCACGCGACAGCTGCGTGGGGTGGTGCTCGCCTTCCACTCGCACGATAATGCGCTCGGAGTCGACCGAATCGATGATGCCGTTGCGCCGCGAAAGGATCACAGCGCCCGAGTCGCGTGCGGTGACGCCTTCCATGCCGGTCCCCACAAACGGGGCTTCCGCGACCAGCAAGGGCACCGACTGCCGCTGCATATTCGCGCCCATCAGCGCGCGGTTCGCGTCGTCGTGCTCCAGGAACGGAACCAAGGATGCCGCTACGGACACGAGCTGTTTCGGCGAAACGTCCACGTAGTCGATCTCGTCCCGCGAGACGAGGACGAAGTTGCCCTGGCGCCGCGCGTTCACGAGCTCGGCTGTGATGCGCAGCTCGTCGTCGAGCTCCACGTTCGCCTGCGCGATGGTGTGCCGGTCTTCCTCCCACGCCGACAGGTAAAACGAGAACGGGTCGTACTCAATAGTCCGCTTGCCGGCCGCGCGCAGCTCTTCGTTTTTGGTCTGCGCCTCGCCTTTTTCCAGGTGGTCGCCCACCCGCAAACCGCTCTCGCCCGCATTCGTCACCTGCACATAGTCGAGCAGCTGCGCCCCGCGCACCCGGCGGTAGGGGCTCTCGATGAACCCATACTCATTGATTCGCGCAAAGCACGAGAGCGACGAGATCAGCCCGATATTCGGGCCTTCCGGCGTTTCGATCGGGCAGATGCGCCCGTAGTGCGTCGGATGGACGTCGCGCACCTCAAAGCCCGCGCGCTCGCGGCTCAACCCACCCGGCCCAAGCGCCGAAAGCCGTCGCTTGTGCGTGATCTCGGACAGCGGGTTGGTCTGGTCCATGAACTGCGACAGCTGCGAGCTCCCGAAGAACTCGCGGATGGCGGCCATCACCGGTTTGGCGTTGATCAGGTCGTGCGGCATCGCCGTCGACATCTCCTGGTACACGCTCATCTTTTCCTTGATGGCGCGCTCCATGCGCACAAGCCCGATGCGGAACTGGTTTTCCATCAGCTCGCCCACCGCGCGCACACGCCGGTTGCCGAGGTGATCGATGTCATCCACCGCGCCGATGTTTTTGCGCAGCTTGAGCAGGTACTTGATCGTCGAGTAGAAGTCGTCCGGGGTCAGCGTCCGGTGGTCGAGCGGCGTCGCGTCCTGGTTTTCATACAGCTTGATGTTGAACTTCAACCGCCCCACGCGCGAAAAATCGTACTTGCGCGGGTCGAAGAACATGCCCTCAAAGAGCGCCGTCGCCGTGTCCAGCGTCGGCGGATCGCCCGGGCGCAGCTTGCGGTAGATCTCGATCAGCGCCTCTTCCGGCTTGCGCACCGAGTCGCGCCGCAGCGTGTTGGTGATGATGTTGCCCACGTCGTCCTTCTCGGGGAAGAACACGCTCACCTCAGTGATGCCAGCCTGCGCCACCTTGTGCATGTTCGCGGGCGTCAGCTCCACGTTGGCTTCGAGAAACACCTCGCCCGTCTCCTGGTCGAGCGCGTCCGCGGCCAGCATTGCGCCATCCAGGTCCGCGCCTTCCACTTCGACTTCGGTCACGCCGGCAGAGCGCAGGTTTTTCAAAATCGAAGGCGAAATCTTGCGCCCCGCGGGCACAATCTCGCTCCCGTTTGCCGCGATCGCGGCCGCAGGCTTCACGCCCAGCAGGTTCGTCGGCCCTTCCGCGGGCAGCGTCCAAAACACCTTGCCGTCGCGCAGGTTCAGCGTGTCCACGGTGTAAAACGCCCGCAGAATCTGCTCATCGGTCCGCAAACCGAGCGCGCGCAAGAAGATCGTCCCCAGGAACTTGCGCTTGCGGTCGATGCGCACATAAAGCGTGTTCTTCTGGTCGTACTCGAACTCCACCCACGACCCGCGGTACGGGATGATCTTGCCCAGGAAGTACGTGCGATTGTTCGCGGTCTCAAAAAACACGCCGGGCGAGCGATGGAGCTGCGACACGATCACGCGCTCCGTGCCGTTCACGATAAACGTGCCGTTCTGGGTCATCAGCGGGATGTCGCCGAAAAAAACTTCCTGCTCCTTGATGTCGCGGACGGATTTTTGGCCGGTATCGGGGTCCTTGTCGTAGATCGTCAGGCGCACCGTCACCTTGAGCGGTGCCGAGTAGGTCATGCCCCGCTCTTCACACTCCGCCTGGTCATACTTCAGCTGCAACCCAACGGGGTCGCCGCACTTGTTGCAGAAGTCCGGGGTGTTCTTGTTATAGGTGCCGCACTTGTGGCACAGCACGTCACCCGGATGGAAGGGGTCCGTGATGACCATGTTGCCGCAGTTGTGGCATGCGGTACGAAGGTGATGTAGACCCTTCAGGTGTCCGCACTTACACTCCCAATTACCGATCGAAAAATCGACGAAGTCGAGTTGCGAGATATTGCGAAAATCGGTGATCGGGAAAACGGAGGTAAACACGGAGTGCAGACCGTTATCGTCGCGCTCCGAAGGCAGCTTGTCCATCTGCAGGAAGCGCTCATACGAACGGCGCTGGACCTCGATGAGGTTGGGGATTTGGATCGGAGTTGGGATTTTGGAAAAGTCGAGTCGGCTGCGAAGGGCGCGGGTCTCGTTCGGCATCGATGGCTCCTCTGTCGGCCCCGGGAACACGAGAGGAAGACAAGCTGCCCGGGGCCGGCGCAGCCTGCGCGAACTTGCTTTTTGCCGGGCGACGCTTGCTTTCCGCTGCCTCGTTCAACGGAAAACCGCCCTGCGAAACCTCGCTTGCCAAGCCACTGCCGGCGAGCTTAGAACAGAGTTGCCATTGCAACCCCCGAAACCTTTTTGAACTTCCTAGCTAACGTAGCGAGCCTGCGGGCACGGCTCCAAAAACAATCCCCCCGCAACGCCAAATGGCTTGCGCGCACAACAAGCGCACAAGCCGCGACGCAGCGGAGCTACAAACCAGTCGCGATACTAGAAACTACTTCCTGCCGCAGGGGGCGTGGTCGAAGCATCCCCCGCTGAAGGCGGGAGACACAAAAGCCCTCCATCCCGCTCGAATCGCGGGAGAGGGGTACAGGATTGTGCTTTCGAGAAGAAAAACCAAGCGGTAGCTCGGGATAAACGGGCACAAGCTCAATAGTATTGCACTTCGATGGCCATTGCAAGCGAGAAAGGGCCCCGAGCGAAATCGCCCAAAGCCCCTCCACGAAAAAGCTACTTGACTTCGACCGTTGCCACGCCTTCGAACTTCTTCCGGACCGTCTCAGCTTCTTCCTTCGAGACATTCTCCTTCAGCGGCTTCGGTGCGCCATCGACCAGGTCCTTCGCTTCCTTGAGGCCCAGCGAGGTCACTTCGCGCACGGCCTTGATCGTGTTGATCTTATTCGCGCCCGCGTCCTTCAGGATCACCGTGAACTCGGTCTGCTCCGGAGCGGCTTCCGCCGCCGCCGCGCCGCCGCCGCCCGCCATCATCACCGGCGCTGCTGCAGCCGCCGACACCCCAAGACGCTCTTCAAGCTTCTTCCCCAGGGCCGCCGCATCCAGCAAGGTCAACCCAACAATCTGTTCTTCCAACTGCGCCAAATCCGCCATCGATCTTCTCCCTTGATTCCCAGCCTTGATTGATGCCGCGGCCGAAGCCCGGCTTCCTGCTTGTTTCTTCGCCGGGACTCACGTTCCGTCCCGACCGGCCCGCTCCGGCAGTTCCCGGTTTCCGATGTGCCCAGACCAGCACCCCGGCTCTGCCTGCTCGCGCCAAACCTTCCGCCCAGGCCCACGCTCAGCCCGAGGCAAAACCTATCCAAACCCTTGCCGGTTCACCCGTCAGACGCGCTACTGCCCCTCGACCGGCGTCTCATTCGTGGCAGTAATCGTCTG
>CAXTVG010000134.1:5829-6064 GCA_964247505.1 uncultured Acidobacteriaceae bacterium | reverse complement strand
CCGGGTGCCTGGGCGCGGGAACGCCGCCGGTGCGGAACCCCGCTCGGGTTTTTGTGCTGATTTCCGCTTCGGTCGCCATGCCTTTATTTCACCATAGATGCGGATGAGCTCCCAATCGCGCCGAGGAAGCAGTTATGCTTGGGGTAAGAACAGGTCGATGGCGAAAATTCACATCTCGGAGGCCGAGGCCGCATGCGATTTTCCCGCGCTGCTGGCCCGCGTTCGCGCCGGGGCT
>CAXTVG010000134.1:0-5774 GCA_964247505.1 uncultured Acidobacteriaceae bacterium | reverse complement strand
ATCACTGCGCCTGGCCAGGGAGCACCGCTCCCCAGCCACTTTGGATGAGGGGTTCGCCCGTGATCTCGAAGCCTTAATTGGCAGCCACGCAGAGCCGCTTCAAAGCTCCTGGGACTAAGTGACTTGGGCCTGATACTCGACTCCAGCATCGTGATCACCGCCGAGCGCCGGGGTAATACCGTTGAGCAATTGCTGCAAAACATCATTGCCGCCGCGGGCGATCAGGACGCGGCTCTTTCCTCAGTGGGCCTCACCGAGCTTGTTCATGGTATTTATCGTGCGCAAACCCCAGAAAGGCGGCTCCTCCGGCATTCCTTTATCGAGGAACTTCTGCGCGACTTAGCGGTTTATCCCTATACGAGAGAGACGGCCATGCTGGCTGGCAGACTCGACGGCGAACAGCAGGCCCAGGGCGTAACCATTCCCTTTGCCGATCTACTCATTGGAGCCACGGCGCTCTCGCTCGGCTTTTCGGTGCTGACCTTCAATCTCCGGCACTTCCGGCTCATTCCCGGCCTTTCTGTTGTTTCGTTCTGAACTGAAAAGCATCCCCAGTATGGGGCTTCAATCCGGACATATATAGGCAGAAGCCCCCTCCCTCAGTGCTAGCCGGAGTGTTGCCAACCCTTTCCTGTAAAGCGCTTAGCTCGCCCGCGCTACAGCTTTTTCCGCTTGCCCGGCTGCAGGCTTACAGCGATCTCCTGGTGGTCGCGCAGGATCGCGAGCGGGACGGCGTTGCCCTTGCCCGCATGGAGGGCATGGGCCAGGGCGCCGCGGGTGGCTACGGGCTTGTTGCCCGCGCGCAGGATCACGTCACCCGCGCTTAAACCCGCGAACGCGGCGGGCGAACCACCGCTGACCGCGGTTACCAGCAGCCCCCCCTGTGCGCGGACGCCGAAGAATGCTGCCAGCTGCGGGGTGAGCGGGTCCACTTCAAGGCCTGTGTAGGACGACCCAGGCATGAGCGCGTCGAAAAGCGTGGAAGCCATGCCGCGCGCGCTCGCTGTTGGCCCAAGGCTCGGAAGCGCAGGACTTGCCGCCGGACTCACCGTCAAGCCGAAGCTGTCGGGGGCGGAGGTGTTCCCCGCCGGGCGCAGGTGCCGGCTCAGGGCGTTTTGGGCCACCATCTCCTGGTCGCCCAGGACCGCCGCGAAGCTTTTTTCCTCGTTCTTGCGCCGCACCCGCAGGGTGATCAGCTCGCCCGCGGGGCATTCGCGCAGACGCCGCCGCAGATCTTCGACATTTTGTACGGCTTGGGCGTTCAGCTCCATCACGACGTCGCCAGGCCGTAGTCCCGCGGCCCAGGCGGGCGCATCGCGGTCTACTGTGACGATCATCGCGCCCATGGCCGCCGGGTTTGCGGCGGGCAGGTGCAGGCGGGTCACTTCGGCCGCGTCCAGGTCGCGCAGGCTCACGCCCAGGTAGCCGGGGCGCAACATGTGGGGTGCAGCCTGGGGAGTGGGAATGCCGTTCTCCTGCGCCGCGCGAGCCCCCCCCAGCCTGCCGGCGCTCGCGACCCCGGGCAGCAGCACAGCCAACATGAGCACACCCGCGCCCTTCGGTGTGCCCCGCCGGGCAAGCGCGGGAAACCCGAAAAAGTGTGCTGTGCGATTCAGGCGCGTGGCCGTTCCTTTCTTTTCCGGGCGAGACATCAATGGTTGGACGGCGATAACCGAACGGCGTATGCGCGAGATGACGGCTTACTGCACCTGTGGAAGCGCTTTGAGCGCGGCTTCTGAGGCGGAACGAATTTCCGGGTCGCCGTCATGGTAGGCAACGGTATGCAGCACCTGCCGCACGCTCGAATCCACGTCCACAGGCCCCAGCACTCGCACCGCCTCGATGCGCACCGAGGCGCTCGGATCGCTCATCAGCGCGCCCAGCACCGCGTCGCGCACTTCCATGTCCTCGGCGATAAAGGGCTGAAGCCCGGCGAGAGCTTCCCTGCGGACCTCCGGGGCTTTGTCGGTTTGGAGCGCATTTAGGAGCGCGTTGCGCGCCGGGCTCGCTCCGCCGCAAGCCTGGCCTTTGCCGCAGCCGCCGGATAAAAGACCAAGAGAAGCGTTGCGCACGTCCGGGTCGGTCCCAGTCTCGGTGGCGGCCATCAACAGTTCGCGAATCGATGGATCCCCGGCGGGAGCGGAAAGCACATCGGGCACCAGGCGGTCGTAGCGCACCTCGACGACGCCAGTCGCCGGATCCTGGCTGACGGAGCTGACATCGGCAACCACGGACGGCGTTTGGGGAGGGGGCGGCGCGAGGAGCAGGGCGGTTTGCTCCTCCATATGGGCGGCGTGCCCGGCCCGGTATCCGCCATAGCCCCCGGCCACGAGTCCCAACACAAGCAGGGCCGAGGCAAGACCGGGCGCTGCCCGCAGGCGGCCGCCGGTAAAAGCGAGCTGCTGCGTGAACCGGGTCCAGAAACCGGCGTGGCTACAGGAGTCTAGCGTGGCATCCAGCTGCATGCGCGAGCGAGCCAGCAGCGTTGCGGAGGGCTCCGGTCCGGGATCGGTAGCGAGCGCGCGAAAAAACGCGGTGGTTGCGGCCATCTCGGCCTGGCAGGAACGGCAGCCCTCCAGGTGCGCAGCCAGAGCGCTGCGTTCGTGCTGCGGCAGATGCTCGCCGCCCGGAACAGCTCCTAAGCCAAGGCCGGGCGCGTGGGGCGCGGCCTCTCGACCGTCCCGCTCGCCTTCTGACAGCGCTGCGAGCGCCATCAAGCGCTGCGCCGCCTCGCAGGAAATCCCGCCGGGCTCGTGCCCTCCGTGGTTCACAACTCCTCCAAAAAGAAAACGGTTGCTCAATCCATGTGCGCCGCCGTTGTGCCACGGCTGGCGCTTTTTCGTTTGCAAAGCGCCGCCCATTTCCTAAGAGTGCAGGGCAGCCAGGCGCAGCCGCAGCTTGCGGGTGGCGCGAAACAAAGTGTTTTTGGCAGTTTCTTCCGTGGTTTCCAGCATTTCGCCGATCGCCCGGAGCTTCAATCCCTGATAGTGCTTCAGCTCAAACACCATGCGCTCCCGTGGAGTCAGCTGGCCCAGCGCTTCCTGGATCTTTTCGCCTAGAAATTTGCGCTCAAGCTCCCGGGCCGGGTTCGCGCCGGAGCGATCGTCCGAAACATTGCCGAGCAGGTCCAGCTCCTCGCCGCGGCTGTCCAGAACCACGGACTGCTCCTCGCGGCGCGACTTGCGGCGGCGCAGGTGGTCCAGGCACAGGTTTGTGGCTATGCGGTAAATCCAGGTGTAAAACGAGCACTCAAAGCGAAAATTGCCGAGATAGCGGTAGGCCTTGAGAAAGGCTTCCTGGTGAATGTCCTGCGCGTCCTGCTCGGAGCCGGTCAGGCGGAGCGCCAGGCGCAGCACCGCACTGTCATACTGGCGCACCAGTGCGTCGAAGGCGGCGCGCGAGCCGGCCTGCGCTTCACGGATCAGCAAAACCTCCGCCGCGCGGCTGGCTTCGTCCGCCAGCGTTTGCGCCGCGGCTGTTCTTGCCGCCGGGCGAACGGAAGAGGTGGCAAGGGATGGGAGCCCAAAGGTTTCGGCTGCGGACATGGTGCGGCTTCTCCTCCCAGAGGACGCCCGGTTGACCGGCGCGCCATCTGGCTCGAATTGATGGGACGGTTGTAAAAACCCAAGGTGAGCAAGAAAGACTCGAGGATTTCCACAGGAACCGGAATCCTAACCGGCGTCGATGGCCCCCTCGGTCATGAACCGCTCCATGGCCTGAAGAGCGCAGCCCTGTCCACAAAGGTGGTACATCGACTCGTTCTGCGATCCGCTCCGCGACCAGCGCATCAGGGTGAACCGGCCCTCGGGAGAGCCGGTTGTGCCATTTTCAAGGGGAGGAGGCACCAGCATTGCCATCCACCAGTGGTTCGCCTCGCCCTTCGATTTGCCGCAAATATCACAACTGAACGTCACATCCCAACCCATAGTGCCTCACCAACGTACTCGTAGGGCTACATTAACGCGGTTTTGGCCGCGACGCATTAACATAGTCCACAAGAGGCGCACTAACGTCACCATGCCCGCGGAAAGGAACTTTTGGCTGAGATCACCGAACCCGTTCTGCATTGCCCGACCTGCTGGTCGACCAAGTTCCAGCTTTCGCGCCCCCGCCCGGAGGACCGCTTCCAGATGCTCCTGATGCGCTACCCGGTCCGCTGCCGCAAATGCCGGGCCCGCGTCTACGCCAGCCGCTCCTACGCGAAATACCTGCGCAGCATCGGGCAGGTTTCGCCCAAAGAGGGCCAGGAAGTAAAAGAAACAGACTTGGACTAAAGGGAAGACAAGAAGCCGCGCCGTCAAATGGTCGGGACGGGCAGATTTGAACTGCCGACCCCTCGCACCCCAAGCGAGTGCTCTACCAGGCTGAGCCACGTCCCGACAGGGGGCTTCTTGCACTTGAGTGTACACCAGGCAGGCTAGCGAGCGGGAGGCACGTAGTCCTGCGGCAGGCCCGAGCCTTCGCCGAAAAAGTAATGGTCCATCTGCTCGACCAGAAACTCCTGCGCCTGAGGCGTCCAGGGTTGCAGGCGGTACTCGTTGAGGAGCATTTTCTGGTGTTCGACCCACTCGCCCCACGCCTTTTTCGAAACATTGTTGTAGATCTTGTGGCCGAAATCCGAGTCGAACGGCGGCTCGTCGAGGCCCTCCATCTCCTGCTTATTGCGCGCGCAAAAAACCATGTGTGCCATAGCCCTCATTGTACGGGCGGCCACCAGTCGGTGATCGGCACAAAGCGGTAGTTCGCCGCGGGTCCGCGCGCCAGCAGCGAGCCGAGCGCCGCCACGGTGCGGCTCCGCTCGGCGTTGATATGGTTGGGGCCGCCGTCGTGCAGCAGGATGGTCGAGCCGCGGCCGGCTTTGCGGTTGCTCCGGATGCCCCGCTCCACCGCTTTCATGATCTGCTTGGGCACCTGGCTCGTGCGCCAGTCGAAGCCCATGCTGTTCCACATCACGGTCTGCATCCCCAGCTCGCGCGCCGCGCGCAGCACCCCTGGCAGCCGCTTGCCATAGGGCGGCCGAAAAAAGCGCACCGGCTGCCCGGTCGTGTCCTCGAGGATCGCCGAGCAGTCCGCGAGCTCCGCCCGGATCGCCCTTGCGTTTTTCCAAAGCAGATTGCTGTGCGACATCGAGTGATTGCCGATGACGTGCCCTGCCGCGGCAACCTGCTTGACCAGCCACGGCAGCTGCCGGGCATACGTGCCCACCATGAAAAACGTAGCTCGCACGTCCACCGCGGCAAGCTTTTCCAGGATTTCCTGCGTGTAGCGGTCATTTGGGCCGTCGTCAAAAGTGAGCGCCAACTCGCGGGGCTGAGGCCCGTGCACAAGCGTTTTGCCCCAAATCTGCGACGTGCACCACTGCGACCGCTGCCAACCGCCCGCGAGCGCCACAACCGCGGCGCTCGCGCCGGCCACTTCCGGAACCCAGGTCATGGGCTCCAGTGTACCGTTTGGCTTCCGGCAGCCGACCATTCCGCAACGTCAAAAAAATAAATTTCCGCTGCGGCCTGTTTTCGCCTATTATTCGCCAATACAGGTTTCTCGGCTCCATCATGCTGCATCTTTTCTACACACGCGATGAGAAAGCGAGCGCTCCCCATGGCAAAATCTCCCCGACGACCACACTGGCCCGAGCTTTCGCAAGGCCTCCTCTTTTCAATGGAAGCGAGCCCGCGCAAGCCCGTGGCGCGGGCGGAATTTCCGCGTGAATCGCTGCGCATCGCGGTGGAAGGGCCGCTGCGAGTGGGCAAGAGTACCCTTGCGCGCCTGTTGGC
>CAXTVG010000133.1:0-6154 GCA_964247505.1 uncultured Acidobacteriaceae bacterium | reverse complement strand
TCGCCCTGTTCTTTGATAACGATCTGGTCGCTTTTTCCATCGTGGAAGTAAACACGCAGCAGTAATCCGTGTCCACCGGATCCCGAGTCGCCTCCTACGGCCCGTCCACTTGCGGTTGGGTCGGCGAAGTTCATCATTGCAGGGGTGCCGGAACGCTGCTCCATTCCAGCCGCTTTTGCCGCGGCGATGGTTTGCTGCGGAGTCATGCCTACAGTGATGTGACGGATTTCGAGCAGAGGCGTATTCGAGCGAGCCTGCGGGAGCGCAGGCACTGAGAAGCCTGCGACACAGGTTAGAACCAGCATTGTAATTTTCATAATTGTCACCGGCGTCAAGATTGGATTGCCATTTTACAATGACCTCTGAAAAGGTTGTGGCGCAGCCCCGACATGTCAGTCGTGAGATAGCCTTACCTTGTCTTAGTGAACAAGGTAGATACGTTTGGGTTCGATCCCCGTGACGGTTTCTCCCGGGCGCAGGTAATCGACTTCAACCTTCGCATTCGTGTTCGGCGAAAAAGTCCAGCATCCGTGCTCAAGCTTTCCATCTGACTGCTCAAATAGAAAGCCTCCATTCCAGTTGCCGGACGGGCACTCTCCACTGGAAGCATGGACGAATCGCATGGCGTCATCCGGGTGATCTTGGATGACAGCCTGGGTACGCTCTCCATTTGTATGAGGAGCAACTTTGCACGCTGTCGGCAAGATAATGAGCGAAAGTGAGATTGTGATGACTTTCATTGATTTGCCTTCCAGTTTAACGCTGAGTGAAGTGGCAGAATCGGGTTGGCAATGCCGACACCGCTGATGTTTGGAGGTGATGTAAAGGAACCGCGTTGAAGACCACTTCAAGACTGATTTCTCTGTTGTTGCGGTAGGTGATTCACAATGGCGCACGACGTCCGAACGAGGCGAACGCTCCCTCGGTTCTTCCATCCTGTTCACCCCTTACTAAGACCACAAACGTCAACGAGTACCTGGGCATCCGTGAAGTTACTGTTATGGCTGCGCGAGAAAGTGGATGGTTGCATCGTTCAAGGCTCCACCCATGTCGTCGGCGGAGAACAAAAGAAATTTTGCCTTTGATTCTGAAGGCCGGGCCAGGAAGGAAACGGTAATCGCAGCGTTCGTCTTCAGGCCCGGGCAGGGAGCTTCAGAAGAATCGTCATCCTGGTTGAACTTCTTCAGCTTCGAATAGGCACCGGTCGCGATCACCTTACAAGAGATCATGCCGTCGCTTTCTGTTTCGCATGTGGCTCGGCAGCTAAGCCGAGCTGCCGAGCTCTTGAGCTTCATGATGAACTGTTGTTTAATGGCAGCTTCCATCGTTTGACCCGCAGGCTTTGTTTCGAGAGTAAGCACCTGTTCGGGCGGAGAGCTGGAACCGGAAGAGAGGGTCATGCCGGTGCCAGACTCCCCGGCTGCAACAGCTGAGCCGTTCCCTTCGCAGTGCAAAACAGCTGCTTCCAAGCCGAGCTTCTCGCTGGCAAAGGGCGCCCACCAGCAGCCATCCGGTGCCGGACTGGAGGCGTGCATGGGCGGATACCCCGGCGCAGCGGGAGGCAGGTCCACCACTGTCGAGGCCGGATGAGAAGGCAGCAGAGGTGTAGCGGGTGCGGCAGCCGGCACGGGAGGCGCCGGCTGCGGGCTGGGGTCTTTTCGCTCCCGCGCAATCTCGGCGGCGAGGTCGTTCTTGGAGAAGTTGTTGATTGCTTGCTGAACGGCAAAATCGATGCCGCCGGCGTACTTGGGGTCCGTACCTTTTATCAAGGCGGCAGTCTTGTCCCCGCGGCCGAAGAGTCCAAACGTGGCTTGGCGTTCCGCGGCCCGCACATAGCCTTGATTCGCAATCTTGTGTCCGAGGGTTTCCGCCGGTTGGCCTCCAAGGCAAAGGCTGACATCCGTGACCTGGCTCGCTGCCCGGGTGAGAGGACTGGCTGTGGCCGGCAAAGGGGTCAGTTCACAATGATGTTCCGCGGTGAGGGTGTCGGCATAGGATTTCAGCGATCCGCTCGCCGCGATCAGGGAGCCGTCCACCGCCCCCTGCACCGCAGGCGAAGCGGTCTTATACAAGGTCCGCGCGGCGCTCAATTGGTTCGCATCCCTGGTCAGGACGGCGACCGCGTCCTTGCCAGCATCTGCTGTAAAGGGCGGATTGACCCAGTTCGCCATGGCTGTCGCTTTTGCCGCGGCGTACTCCGGGTTCTCAGTGGCTTGTGCGCGCATGATCTGCCCATGGCCAAGCACTATTGAAAGCGCAGCCATGGCAAGTACGTCAACTTTGACTTTGCGAAAAGTCGTGGATTGCCATGCCATGCGCGGCGGAACATCCGACCGCCACATCTCTTCGAGCATGAAGGCGAATTGCTTGCCGTCTACCGTCACCAGACCGGGACCGGTGTTGGTATCCCGCAGCACCCTGCCACGTTGTGTCATCGCGTTTCCTCCTTGACCGTTCACCCTAATCGCAGTGTGGTGGGTCTCCACAACCGCGCGGGAAAGGCTTGCCAATCAACCGCTTCGTGGCAGAATGGTTTCACCTCGCGTCGGCAACCAAAGAGTGGCAGCAGGCACGTCCGGAAGTCTTAACGCCAGCGAACGAACTTGTAAAGTTTTGTTAAGTCTTTTGTTTGCAAAATGGAAGAAGCCTGTCTCGCAGAGAGGAACAGTGGTTCTATGTCTGACCATGGCCACAGCAGCGGTCGTATCCGGGGACGGGTTTGGCGCTTTGCCGACTGTGAATATGAGGAGAGCAAGCGCCGGCTGTGGGTTCGCGGAAAGCCGGCCGAGCTCCAGTACAAGCCACTTGAGGTTCTTCTGGCGCTGTTATCGGCAACCGAACACACGCTGACCAAGGACCAGTTGGCAGGGCAGGTCTGGGAGGGAGACGCGGAAGACTGGTCGATACGCGTGGCCGTGAACCGGCTTCGTGACGCGTTCGGCAATGCAGACCGCGAATCCATTATCCAGACTGTTCCGCGTACCGGTTACAAAATTGCTGTTCCGGTACAAACGCGCCTTGTCTCTGACGCATTTGAGAATGATCTCAATCTGCGTGCAGGCGATCTGGTTCCCGGCAGCGAGGACTGGAAATTGCGAAGACCGCTCGACACCCTCGAACCACACAGGGTATGGCTGGCGGAACATTGCACCACTCGGGAGCTCCACGTCTTCAAGTTCGCCGTGGAAGGAGTTGGGTTGCAAGCCCTGCAGCGCGAAAAGACGATCTACCAGGCAGTGAAGAAATCGCTGCGAGACACGTCTGCGTTCGTAGCCGTTTTCAACTGGCGATTCACCAGCAAGCCTTTCTTCCTTGAGACCGAATATTGTGGATTGAACTTGGCGGAGTGGGCCGAAAGTCAGCGAAACACGGTTGGCCTGGCTCGCAGCACCTGTCTGGAACTGATGGCGGATCTGGCCGACGCCCTGGCGTCCGCTCATGAAGTCGGCATCCTTCACAACGACCTGAAGCCAACCAACATACTCATCACGCCCTCAGCGAAGGATCTGAGCCGCTGGCAGATGAAGATCGGAGACTTTGGAGTCGCATGGCTTTCCGATCCAGGAAGAATTGCAAAGCTTGACGTTACCATTCAAGGCTTCTCCGGGAACGGTTTCGGAGTAAATCTCGTTGGGTCAGCTCTGTATCTGGCTCCGGAGGTTCGCCCTGGACAGACACCGACGACCAAGGCTGATATCTATGCCCTTGGCGTGATTCTCTTCCAGTTACTTTGCGGCGATTTCCGCGAAAGCCCCGCGCCAGGCTGGGAAAAGCGTATTGCCGATCCCTTGCTGCAGCAGGACATCGCAGAAACAGCCAACGTCGATCCCTCTCTGCGCTTCGATAGCGCAGCAGACCTCGCGAAGCGCTTACGTTCGCTCGAGCACCGGCGCGACCGGGCTAATCAACAAGAGGCAGAGCGCCGCAAACAGCTGGAACTTATAGGAACTGCCGAGCGCCAAAAGCGAGATGCACAGCGGCAGCTCGCGGCAGACCGGGCGCGACGGCCCTGGATGATCGCGGCTATGGTGGTGCTCGTCCTGGGTTTCGGCACGAGTCTGCGGTTTGCCCGCCGCGCTGCTCACGCCCGCGATGCGGCCATTGCCGATGCCATCCGCGCGAAACGCCTTGAAGCCTTCACAGAAGGCCTCTTCACCGACGGCGGCAATGAAGTTCCCCCCAAAGGGCTCACCGTCGAGACCCTGCTCGCGCGCGGCGTACAACAAGCCCGCGCGTTCAACACCGATCGCCGCGAACAGGCTGAAATGTTTGACACTCTGGGCAAGGTCTACGAAGCCATGGGTCTATTCGCCACTTCGTCGAGCCTGCTCCAGTCTGCCCTGCAAGAGCGAGAGCAGGTCTTCGGCACCGACTCGCCCGAGGTCGCGAGCACCCTTGTCGAGTTGAGCACTTTGCGCAGCGATCAGGGCATGAATGACGCAGCCCTTGCTCTCGCTCAACGCGCTTGCCGCATCGATGCCAACGCTCTCAATTCCGACGACCCCGAAACACATCGCGCCCGCATCAAGCTTGCAGAAGCATGGATTGAACTGGGGCAATACCAGCAAGCCGTGCCGCTGCTTGAGGCTGTAGTCAAGAACGAGAAAGGCAAGCCCGAGCTAATGGACGATCTGTCCCAGGCACTAGGTGACCTCAGCAATGCTGCTATCTACCTCGGCCATCCGAAGCAGGCCCTCGGCTTCAATGAAGAAGCCTTGACGATCGATCGACACAGGCTCGGCGACAGACACCCCGACATCGGAGCAGACCTGATCAATCGCTCGCAGCTAGAGACCATGGCTGGCAACTACCCAAAGGCGGAGGTCGCCGCCCGCGACGCCCTGACCATCTACCAGGGCTGGTTCGCGCCCGGACATTTCGAGATCGCCAGCGCCGAGACGACCCTGAGCGACGCGCTCAACTATCAAGGGCGGGCTGCCGAGGCCCTACCGCTTCTAACCGATTCCCTGCATACTCAGGAGACGCTTTTCCCGAGCCCCAATGACAGAACTGCCCACACTCTCGCCTCGCTCGGGTCCGCCGAGAGGTCGCTGCACCATCCAGATGCAGCCCTCGCCTATTACCAGCGAGCAGCCGACCAATACCAGGCGCTTTTCCCTGACAAGGATTACCGACTTGGAAGCATGTTCTATGACAAAGGCCAGATCTATGCCGAGACTGCGCGACTGCCTCAAGCAGAAGGCGCGCTGCGTGAGGCTGTCGCAATCGAAGCGGGGCGTCTACCTGCAGATGACAAGAGGCTACTGGACGCGCGACTGTTGCTGGGACAGGTGCTGGTTGGGGAACATCGCCCGCTTGAGGCCCAGCCACTTTTCACGCTGGCGTATAAGGACGCTGTGGCAGGCGGCCAGGCGCTTCAGCACGAGCGAGATATTGCGGGCAAAGCGCTGAAGGATACTGCCGTGCGGCACGATTGAACGCGATCACAACAGCAAAGTATACGCAGCGCCCTCCAAGGGGTTTGAGACAAGCCCTCCTGGTTTGGCCGTTTCCTTTAACGAACAAATAGAGTGGCATCCTTATGTCGGTTTTCTGTTCCGTTGCTACTCAAACCCCATGCTGGACTGTTGACTTTTCGAAGGAATCCCATTGGCCTTCAATGAGACTGCCGGCTCAACCAACGGGAATGCCGCTGCTTCAACAAAAACCCGCCACGAAGTAGCCGCCTCCCGCGTAGGGGGTCTTCGGTTTTAGTAGCGGTCCCGCCAGTCGCGGTCGCGGCGGTCACGGTCCCAGCGGCGATCGTAGTCGTGCTCGCGCTGCCACTGCTCGTGCCGCCACTCGGCCGCGCGCGCGGCTTCCCACTGTTCATGCTGCTCATGCTCGATCCAGCGCTGGCGCGCGTAGGCGTCGTAGGCGTAGGGACCGTTGTACCCATAGGCAGGCGCCGGGTATGCGCCGACACCGATGCCGAATGTGACCTGTGCCTGCGCCTTGTGGGGCGCTGCAAACAGGAGCGCTCCCGCGAGAGCCGTGCCTGCCATCCATTTCGCGATTGCCTTTGTGCTGCGCATACTGTCACCTCCGTGCTACGTACGGGTAAACACGGGTGGGGAGGGGCGAGTTTCGCGCAACTTTTCGGGGCTTGCGGGTTCGGATGCCGCGTGAAGCGGGCCCCGAGTGCTCAGCCTAG
>CAXTVG010000132.1:0-6178 GCA_964247505.1 uncultured Acidobacteriaceae bacterium | reverse complement strand
GGTTCCGGGGCTGGACCGCGGCGTGGTGGCGCTGGACTTGCAAGGGCAGGGGACGAAGGCGCTGTTCAACGTAGATGGAACGACCCGGATCGCGGGGCTTGGGTACAAAGGCTCGGGGGTGAACCTGAGCGGGCTGGACGCGTCAACCCAGCTGCACGCGACCCAGGATGTGCTGGCGCTCACGAGTTTGCGGGCGCGCCTGGCAAGCGGCGGGACGGTGACGGGCGAGGCGCATATTGACCACTGGCTCGCGCCCGCGCCGCCCCCCGCTGGGACGCCCGGCAGCGCAAAGACCCAGGCCACGGCGCAAGCAGCTCGGGGAGCGAACCGGGCGATTGCCGACGCGACCAGCAATCCGGGCGCAAAAGGTGTGGTGCAGCAGGGCGCGGTGAACGCAAGGCTGGATGGTTTTACACTGCCGTCAATTCTTGCCATCGTCGCGCCGCCCAAGTTCCAGCATCTGGGCTTCTTTACCACCGCGAGCGGGACACTCAAAGCGTCCTGGATTGGGAGCGTTTCGGACTTGAACGCGGATGCGCGCGTGGCTCTGACTGCGCCCCCGCAGCCGTCGCATGGCGATGTGCCGGTGAACGGAGTCATCGACGTGACCTACTCCGGCCGGGGAAGCAGCCTGGTAGTGCACCAGATCGAAGCGCACACACCGGGGACGCAGCTGGGCGTGACGGGCGGCGTGGGACTGGCGGCCGGCGCGCACTCCTCGCTGCGGACGCAGGTCTCGGTTTCGAACCTGGGCGAGTTTGACCGGGCGCTCAAGGCGTTTGGCGTGGGTGGCAAGTTGCCCCTAGCGCTGCATGGGCAGGCTTCGTTCAATGGTTTGGTGACAGGCTCGCTCGCCGCGCCCGACGTGACCGGCCATCTGGCCGTGAACAACTTCGGTCTGCTGCTGAACGGCGCGCCTCCCGCGGCTGCCAAGGCTGCAGTCGCGACCAGCGTGCAGCCGACCAATCCCGTGGGCCAGCCCGTGCCGGTGCCCGCGGCAGCGCCAGGGACCGTGACCCCGGCAACAAACGCGTTTCACATCGATTCGCTGACGACGGATTTTGAGTATTCTCCTGCGTTGGTGAGCGTCCAAAGCGCGCTGATCACGAGCGGCAACACGCAGGTACACGCGAGCGGGCAGCTCCATGCCCACCGCACCCGGCGCAAGGGGTACGCGTTTGATAACCAAGCGGCAATCAACGCGACCGCAAGCATCAGCAACGCGAACATCCCCGACCTGCTGGCGCTTGCCGGAGAGCAAGCCCTGCCGGTGACCGGGACCCTGAACCTGAACCTGAATGTGGGCGGCACG
The DNA here is from genome assembly GCA_964247505.1 of uncultured Acidobacteriaceae bacterium. Taxonomy (GTDB): domain Bacteria; phylum Acidobacteriota; class Terriglobia; order Terriglobales; family Acidobacteriaceae; genus EB88. The sequence continues at coordinate 4,866 of CAXTVG010000132.1, read as the reverse complement.
CTTGGAAATCTGAATGGCGGCGGGCGGTTTGTTGTCACGGGCGGCCAGGTGTACGGCGAACCATACAAGAGCCTGACCGCCGACCTCAAATTCGCCGGGCAGGATGTAGGGGCATCGCAGCTTACGTTTCTGGTCGGCGGCGGCTCCGTTACCGGCAGCGGCGATTACGACCTCGCAAGCAAGCGGTTCCGGGTGCAGACCCAAACCTCGGGACTCAACCTGGACAACTTCCAGGCGCTCAAGAAGTCGCCTTTGCTGGTCCACGGCCAGCTCGCGTTCAACGTGCAGGGCTCCGGGACCGTGAAGCAGCCGCAAGCACAGGCCGCGCTGCACCTGACCAACTTCGCCATTGCAAACCCGGCTGGCGGCCCTGCTTCGACGGGGCAGATCGACCTGACCGCGCACACCGTGAACGGCGCGCTGGTTGCCGACATGGACGCGCGGCTCAATGGGGCCGATGCCCAGCTGCACGCGCAAACTGCGCTGGCCGGGGACTACGCGACCCAAGCCCGGCTTACCCTGCGAAACCTGGACATCAACCCCTTTCTCGCGACCTTTGGCGTGAACGGGGTCAGGGGCGCTTCCATCATCACGGGCGACGTCACGGTAAACGGTCCGTTAGCCAAGCCGAAGCAGCTGAGTGGGGACGCGGACCTGTCGCGGATCGCGGTCATCGCGCAAGGGGTGACCGTGGGCACGGAGGGCGCGCTGCGCGCGTCGCTGCGGGACGGCATCGCAAAGCTGGAGCCGGTGCGCATCACGGGTGGCGGCACGGACCTGAGCGCTGAGGGCCGGGCAGCCGTGTTCGGGACCAACCGCCTGCTCGAGTTCAAAGCCGATGGCACGTTGGATCTCAAAGTAGCGCACACCTTTGATCCGGACATCCACAGCGAGGGCCAGGTCACGCTGCATTTCACAGCCGGCAACACGATTGAAAAGCCGGCACTGGCGGGGGCAGTTGTGTTCCACGACGTTAACCTCGCATATGGCGACTTCCCGAACGGGATCAACCACCTGAACGGGTCGCTGGTGTTCGATCAGGGAAGGCTCACAGCGCAGAACCTGACCGCAACCAGCGGCGGCGGCGACCTGACCTTCGGCGGCTTTGTCGCCTATCAGGCAGGGGTGTTTGCCGACCTCACCATCAACGCCAAACAGGTGCGGGTGCGCTACCCGGGCGGCGTGAGCACGGTGTTTGACAGCAAGCTGCGCATCCAGGGAACCCTCCAAAACATGCTGGTGAGCGGCGGCGTACGCGTGACGCGGCTGGCCATTTTGCCGGGGCTGGACCTGTCGGCTTTCTCCTCAAACGGGATTTCGCCACCGCCCGATCCGTCGGCGTTCGCCAACCGTATCCGCCTGGATATCCACGTGACCACCGCGCCGCAGCTGGACATCAACAACTCCTACGCCAAGCTCGCCGGCGACGCGGACTTGTACGTGCGGGGCACTGCGGAGAATCCTTCCGTACTGGGGCACATCTCGATCACGGAAGGCGACGCGACCTTCGCGGGCACCCACTATGTGCTGCAGCACGGGGATATTTACTTCACCAACCCGGTCAAGATTGAGCCGACGATCGATCTCGAGGCCAGCGCGCACGTGGAAGACTACAACATCATTATCGGGCTGCACGGCACGACCGCCAAACTGCAGCCGGTGTTCAGGTCGGAGCCGCCGCTGAGCGAGCAGGATATCTTCTCGCTGCTGGCGCTTGGGCGTACGCAGGAAGAGCAGGCCATCTACTCCGAACAGCAATCGCAGGCCGGGGTGAACTCGACCGCGGACTCCATCCTGGGCGGCGCTTTGAACGCGACGCTTTCCAGCCGGATCAACAAGCTGTTCGGCGGGGGAAGCGTCAAAATCGACCCAACGTTTGTGAGCGGGACGGGGGATGCCACGGCGCGCATCACCGTGCAGCAGCAGATCTCAAAGAACGGAACCGTGATGTACGCGACCAACGTGAACTCTACTGCATACCAGCTGATCCAGGGCCAGTACAACATCACGCCCAATGTTTCGATCTTGGCGGTGCGCGACGAATCGGGGGTGTTCAGCCTGGAGCTGAAATTACATCAGCGCTACCGGTAAGCGCGCATCCTTTCCCGCGCGGCCGCACTCTCAAAACCCGTGTTCGGGAGGAGTGCGGGGATGCGAAACGGACGGTGGATCGCGGGACTCTTACAAGCGGCGCTGGCGGCAGGCGCGCTGGCGCAGGGCGATAACGGCGGGCTGCAGGCGGCGCTGACCAAGGCACTCAGCAAAAAGCAGCTGACGAATGTACACGGTACAGTCGAGGGCACCACTGCGGTGCTGCGCGGCACGGTCTCCATGTTCGACGACAAGGAGGAAGCAGGGAAGCGCGCGCGCCATGTCAAAGGCATCAAGGCGGTGGACAACGAGGTCCAGGTAGCAGGCCCGTCGGTCCCGGATGCGCAACTGCAGCAGCAGCTGGTAAAGGCCATCTCCTACGATCGCGTGGGGTACGGCACGACCGCTTTTAATGCGATCGCCGTAGGTGTGCGCGATGGCGTGGTGATGCTCGGCGGTCATGCCTACGGGCCGGTAGACGCGGACTCAGCGGTGGCGGTGGCGAGCAATACCAAGGGCGTGCGGGACGTGATCAACGATATCCAGGTCGATCCCACGTCGCCCATGGACGACCGGATCCGCATCCAGGCCTATCGGACGATTTACGGCTTCCCGTCACTGAACAGGTACGCGATCGACCCGGCCAAACCGATTCGGATTTCAGTCCAGAACGGAAATATCACGCTCTATGGGGTAGTCGATTCGCAGGCGGACAAGGACGCGGCAGGCCTCAGGGCGAACACGGTGCCGGGAGCGTTCAAGGTGGTGAATAACCTGCAGGTCGCCAACGGTGGGGAGCGGAGCAAAAAATAACGTGGCCAAAACGCTTCGCGGGTCTTGTTCACCACCGTCCGTGATCGTCGACGCATGCTGGAAGCTTGAGGGCCGGGCTGCAAGGAAGCAGCCCGGCGCGGGAGTGGCGGCTACCGCAGGATGAGCAGGTACACGGCCATCGCAACCCCCACAACCGCCAAAAGCGATGCAAGGACCACGGCATTTCTCGCGACTCTGCCCGGCTTCCAGGAGCCGCAAGCCAGTTCGTGCACAGTGCGGATGTGTTGGGCAATCGCCGCGACCAGCACTACGACACCGAGAACCACGATGGCCACCCCGGACCACACGGAAATGCCGGTTCCCTGCATGGCGACGTGTGCCTCATTGGCGCGAAACTCCCGCAGAAATAACCCGAACCGCGCAACAGCGAACCCGACGCCCATCAGCCCAAGCCCCGTGCGGATCCAGGCCAGAAACGTCCGTTCTTCGGCGAAATACACGCGGGGGTCCTTTACCGGTTCGTCTGCCATGGATCTCCGTTCCCGCACTCTATCGTATTTGCGCCGGCAAAGACATTGAGAATCAGCTTTCTCGCAAGGCGAAATGGAGCGGAGCCCACGCGCTAAGAGCCGGGTAAACTCAACCTATGCCGCTTTTGCGTTCTGTCGGCCACACGCTGGAAATGATCAAGTGGGAGCATTCCGTCTTTGCGCTCCCTTTCGCGCTCACTGCCGCGGTGCTGGCCGCGCAGGGCTGGCCGCGTCCGCTGCAGCTTTTGTGGATCGTCGTCTGCATGGTGACGGCGCGCTCGGCGGCCATGGCATTCAATCGCTGGGCCGATGCGGCGCTGGACGCCGAGAACCCGCGCACGGCCATGCGAGCGATCCCGGCCGGGACGCTCTCCCGGTCGTTTGTGGGCGGCTTTACGGTGATTTCCGCGGCCTTGTTCGTGCTGGCAGCCGGGCAGCTCAACCGGCTCACGCTGCTGCTTTCGCCCGTGGCGCTTGGAGTGGTGCTGCTGTACTCCTACACGAAGCGCTGGACGCGGTGGTCGCATATCTTTCTCGGGCTCGCCCTGGGCATCGCGCCCGCGGCGGCCTGGATTGCGATCCGCGGTTCGCTCGACCCGCGCATTCTGCTGCTGACCGGTGCGGTGCTGTTCTGGGTCGCCGGTTTTGACGTGTTTTACAGCTGCCAGGACGCGGAGCACGACCGGGGCTGCGGGCTGCGGTCGGTGCCGTCGAGTTTCGGCATCGCGGGTGCGTTCTGGGTTGCGCGCATCATGCATTTGGCAATGCTCGCATTGCTGGCAGCTCTTGTGCATGTGTTTGCGCTGGGTGCGCTGGGGTGGGCTGCGGTCGCGCTGGTGGCGCTGCTGCTGGGGTACGAGCACTCCCTTATTTCACCGCGCGATTTATCCCGGATGAACGCCGCATTTTTCACCCTGAACGGTGTGGTCTCGATCGTGTTCTTCGTCGCGATCGCGGCGGCGGAGTTCGCGCGGCGGCGTCATGGGGGCTAACGCCGCCTCCGGTTGCGCTTACAACGCGGAACGCCGGCCGGTGATGAGCTGAAGTAGCAGCACCACGACGGCGAGTACCAGCAGGATATGGATGTACGCCCCGAAAGCGCTGAAGCTGACAAACCCGACAAGCCAAAGCACGAGCAGGATGACAAAAATGGTCCACAACATAAGGGCTCTCCCGAAAGCAGTATGGATGATCTCGAAACATTAGGTTGCGTGCGGGGCCGGTCCGGTTGTGGCGAACAGGCGCACTGTTCCATTTTGGAACGCTGAGGGAAGCGGCGATGATGCTTGCCATTCAAGGGGAGCGAGGTTCGTTCAGCCACGAAGCTGCGCTGCGGTTCGGGACAGACGTTTTACGCGCGCCTTTGGATGTGGTCTCCTGCGCGTACTCGCCGGAGGTATTCGAGCGGGTACGCGCCGGTGCAGCCGCGGTAATCCCGATCGAGAACTCGCTCGCCGGCTCGGTGCTGGAG
>CAXTVG010000131.1:0-6198 GCA_964247505.1 uncultured Acidobacteriaceae bacterium | reverse complement strand
GGCGAGCGTGTCGCAGCCGATGCCGTGGTCGCAAACGCGGACGCCCCTGCTGTCTATCGCAGGCTGCTGAAGCCGGAGCACAGGCGCAAGTGGACCAATGCCCGCATCCGGCGGCAGAAATATTCCATGGGTTTGTTCGTGCTGTACCTGGGCGTCCGAAAACAGTATTCGCATTTGGCCCACCACACCATCCTCCTGGGCCGCCGGTACAAGGAGCTGCTGGAGCAAATCTTCGACCATAAGCTTCTGTCCGACGACATAAGCCTGTACCTCCATGCGCCCACGCGAACCGATCCCTCGCTGGCGCCGCCGGGGTGCGAAAGCATGTACGCCCTGGTTCCCGTTCCAAACCTTGAGGTAATCCATCGGGAGCGCGCGATCGACTGGGCAACCGCTGGGCCAAAGCTGGCCGAGCACACCATCGAGGTACTTGAAAACACGCTTTGCCCGGGCCTGCGCGAAAGCATCGAGGTCCAGTTCCATGTCACGCCGGAGCACTTCAAGCACACGCTGCGAACCGAGCATGGGACAGGGTTTTCCATCCAGCCGACGCTCGGGCAGTCCGCCTACTTCCGCTTTCACAATCGCTCGGAAGACGTGCGCGGGCTCTACCTGGTCGGCGCGGGAACGCACCCCGGCGCTGGACTGCCGGGCGTTCTATGCTCGGCCAAGGTGCTGGAGCACTATTTCGACGAGATGCGGCCATGAGCGCAAATGGAGCGGAAGCGGTGCTGGCACGCTCGGGGCGCACATTTCACCTCGCTTCGCGGCTGCTGCCTGCCCAAATGCGTTCTGATGCGGCGGAACTGTACGCGTTTTGCCGCCGCATGGACGATCTGGCCGATGAATCCCGAGAGGGCGCAGGCGAGCTGGCGCGGGTCCTCGACGCACTGGAGCGCGATCCGCTGGGCGAAGAAGCCAGCGCGGCGGGCTGGCCGGTTGCGCTGGAAGAGCGATTCCCCGGACTTAGCAAAATCGCCGTCATGCTGACGCGTGCGCTCGCGGCAGACACCGGCCCGCGCCGCATCGACACAGAGCCCGAGCTGCTTGCGTATGCTTTCGGAGTCGCCGGCACGGTGGGATTGATGATGTGCCGCATCCTGGGCGCGCCGCCCGAGGGAGCGTCCGCAGCCTCGCATTTGGGGATCGCCATGCAGCTGACCAACATTGCGCGCGACGTCCGGGAAGATCGCGGGCGCGATCGAATCTACCTGCCCGCGGAGTGGATCGAACCCGCCGCCGTGGACCGGGCGCTGAACGGAAGCAATCCGCTGCCGCTGGCAAATGCGACGCAAAGGCTGCTGGCGCTGGCCGACCGCTATTATGCGAGTGGCCACGCCGGCATGCACTTCCTGCCCCTGCGGGCGCGGATCGGGATTCTGGCTGCCGCGGCCTGCTATCGCGAAATCGGGATGGCCGTTGCCCGCGACATTCCCGGTTCGTGGCAGCGGCGCGCAGTGGTTCCCGCGGGGCAGAAGGCGGCTTTGGTCGCGCGGGCTTTCGCTCGAGCGCCTCTTGCCCGCAAACGCCGCAGTCGTCGTTGGGCAAACGCGGAGAGCGGCGCATGAAGCCGGACGCGGAGATCGTGATTGTAGGCGCGGGCTGCGCTGGGTTGAGCCTCGCTGCGGCCCTGGCTGCCGAGCGTGTACCCGGGCGGGTGCTGCTGCTGGAGCCGCGCACAACCTACACGCGCGACCGCACCTGGTGCTTTTGGAACACGGAAGAGCACCCGTTTTCTTCCTCCATTTCGCACAGCTGGAACCGCTGGCGCGTAAGCGCGGGCGGCAGCGAGGCTGTGCAGAAGAGCAGCCGCTATCCCTACTGCCACATTGCAGGCGATGACTTTTACCGGGCAGCCCTCGAGGGCGTTGCCTGCGAGCGGGAACAGGAGCTGCGACAGGGCGTTTCGGTGCAATCCATCGAGCTTCAGCCGGACGGTTCGACCGCGCTCGAAACAAACCGGGGACGCGTACTCGCCGGCCGTGTTTTCGACAGCCGGCCGCCGGCCGCAACGGAAAAGCGGCGGCCCGTGCTGGTGCAGCGGTTTTTGGGCTGGCACGTGCGGGCAACCGAACCCTGCTTCGACCCTCAAACGGTGGAGCTCATGCAATTTCTGCCGTCGCGCGAACCGGGCCGGGTTCGCTTCCTGTACCTTCTGCCGTTTTCCTCAACGGAAGCGCTGGCCGAAATGACCTACCTGGACGATCCCGCGCTGACCGAACCGGCGTATGAGCAGGATCTCGCAAATTGGCTGGGGGAGCAGTGCGCGAGCTGGGAAGTGTTGTACACAGAACGGGGCGCGCTGCCCATGTCCGCAGGCGAGACTCCGGCGGCGACGGACGGAGTCGTCCCAATCGGCATCCGGGGAGGCCGGCTCAAGCCCTCGTCGGGCTATGGCTTTCTCCGCATCCAGCGTCACAGCCGGGCGTTGGCGCGGGCAGTGCGGGACGGCGGCCCGCTGCCTCGCACGGCGGAGCCGGGTTTTTACGGCGCAATGGATGCGGTGTTTCTCGAAGCACTCCGGCAAAGGCCGCAGTTCGCTTCAGAGCTGTTCCTCCGCTTGTTCGCACAATCGAATCCGGATGCTCTGGTTCGCTTTTTGAGCGAAGCGAGCGCGAGCCCGGGCGAAGTGTTGCGGGTCGCATGGCCGTTACCGAAAACCGTGATGCTGCGCGCGGCCCTTTCTGCGCTTCGGCCTACCGGCAACGCTCGAAAGGTGCGGAAAACCGAAAGGGCGCAGGCATGAGCAGCTTTGCCGAGGCGTGGCCAGTTTCCGCCGAGCCACAACCGCCGAGCGCGCGGGGCGCCTTTCTTTCTGTGCGTTTTGCGCTGTTTGCGGGGGTATCGGCGGCGTGCTGCGGCTTTTCGGCCGCGGGCATGCTTCGCGGTGCCGCAGTTCTTCCGCTTGCCCTGGCGGCCGTTGCTGTGGCGATGTGGCACGGCGCCTACGACCATGTGCAGGCAAAGCAAATCCTGGAGCGGCCTTTGGGGCGCAGGTGGATGGTCTGGTTTCTGGCCGGATATGCGGCGCTCGCGGCGGTGACGCTGGTGGGCTGGCTCTTGTTTCCGCTCGCCTCGCTCGCCTTGTTCCTTCTGTACTCCGCCTGGCACTTCGGCACGGAGCCGGAAGAGCGGACGCCGCCCTTCCGCGTCGCGCTGCCTGCGCTTGCGCTCGGAGCCGCGCCCATTGTCGCGGCATGCCGTTGGCATGGAGCGCTGGTCGCCCCCATCTTTGCCGCGATGCTGGGGCGTCGCGCCCCCTCCGCCGGCGCGCTCACCCAGGCGCTTTCCGTCGCTTGCTGGCCGGTATTGGGGCTGGCCTTGCTGGGGATCGCGGCCGGGCTGCTGGGGCGCTCCACGCGGGAGCGCGGCGAGCTGGCTGCCGTGCTCGGGCTGCAGGCGGCGCTCTTTTTCTGGTGCGACCCGCTGGTCGCCTTTGCCGTTTACTTCTGCTGTTGGCACACGCCGGAGCACCTCTTGGCCACCAGCATGGGCGAGCCCGGAGGTTTGTCCGGCAATCTGAATCGCAACCTGCGCGCGGGTTTTCTCCCTTGGGTGCTTTCGCTCGCTTTCCTGGGGGCCGCTCTGTTTTACGGGCGGCATAGCGCGGCTGCGTACCAGGCGCAGCTGTTTATCGTGCTGAGCGCCTTGACCGTGCCGCATATGGCACTCAACGAGCTGCGCCGGGCCCTGGTTTGCCATCCTACTTTTGTTCTCAGCCGTAAGAAAGGAGCCGCCGCATGAAGGATGCAAGCCTTGGTGCCGGCATCGAACGGGAGCTGTGGATGCTGCTTCCGCCCAGTGCGCCGCTGCGCGCGCCCGTCGAGTATGCATTGCAGGGTGGGAAGCGCGCGCGTGGGCTCCTGCTGGTGGCCGCTGGTGAGGGGAGCTCGCCCGAGGCCTTGCTGCTCCGGGCCGCGGCTTTGCTTGAGCTGCTCCACGCCGCCACCCTGGTGCAGGACGACATTTTCGACAGGAGCCGCGTGCGGCGGGGCCGGCCGGCGACCCACTGTGTCTTCGGCCCGCGCATCGCCACGCTTGCCTCCGACTGGATGCTGGCCGAGGCGATCCGGTCCGCGCATCGGCTTCACCCTGCTTTTGGCGATGCCCTGAGCCGCTGCGCGCAGGAAATGATTGCCGCGGAAGCTTGTGAGCTTGCGCCGCACCTGTGCGGAACCGCCGGTGAGGCGCGCGAGCGCGCTCAAAGCATCGCGCGCGGGAAAACCGGGGAGCTGTTCGGGCTCGCGGTGTCCGCGCCGCTTCTGCTGGAGCGCGGCCCTGCGGCTGCCGGGTCTTTGCACGAGGCAGGCTGCGCGCTCGGCGTTCAGTTTCAATATCTGGACGACGCGCTGGACCTTTATGGTGACGAGTCCGCGGCCGGAAAAGAGCTCGGGAGGGACACGGCGGCAAACCTGCTCACCGCGTCGCTGCTCGATGCGCTCGCCCTTCTGCCCGCCTCGTTGCGGGGCTCGTGGGGAGGTTTGCCGCTGCCCGCGCATGTGCTCAGAGCAGTTGCGAGCGAGCGCGTGCGGGAGCATGTTCTGCGGGGTGCGCGCTTGCAATGGCTTGCTGCCGTCGAAGCAGTCATCCGGGAGCTGCCGCGCGGTGAGCGGGTGCGCACTTTGCTCCTCGAGCTAGCCGGGAAAATGCTCACCGAGCCTCAGGCCGATCTGACCGCTGCGTGAACCGCCTAGTGGCTGCGCCAGGTTTTGTCCGGTGCCCAGCAGGTGGTTTCAAGCGGGCAGCCGGCGCAACGGGGCTTGCGGGCGATGCACAGTGCGCGGCCATGCAGGATCAGTTCGTGCGAGAACGCAATCCAGCGCTCGCGGGGGACAATGCGCATGAGATCCTTCTCAATTTTGCGCGGATCCTCGTGGCGGGTAAGGCCGAGGCGCCGGGAAAGCCGCTGGACGTGGGTATCGACGACCACGCCCTCCGCCAATCCGTACGCAACGCCGAGCACCACATTCGCGGTTTTGCGGGCTGCGCCGGGCACGGTGATGAGCTCGGCCAAGGTGCGCGGGACTTCGCCGCCGAACTCGTCTGTAATTACCCGGCCCGCGCCCTGAATCGACTTGGCCTTGGCGCGAAAAAAACCGGTGGTGCGGACCAGCTCTTCGAGCTCCGGCAGCGAGGCTCGGGCCATGGCGGCGGGCGTGGGAAAAGCGCGAAACAGCGCGGGCGTGACCAGGTTGACCCGCTTGTCGGTGCACTGCGCGGAAAGAATGGTCGCGACCAGCAGCTCCCAGGCGTTGCGGTGGGTGAGGGCGCACTCGGCGTTCGGGTAGGCCCGGGCAAGGCGATCGAGCAAGTCTGCGAGGCGACCCGGAGCCAGGTCGCGCCGCGGGCGAGGGCTGGGCGGATCGAGCTTGGGCGCGTGCGGCTTTGCTGGTTTACGGCGTGTGCCGGCCGGAGATCCGGCTGTCGCTGCTGCCGCGCTTTCTGGTGCGGAGTGCATGTCTTTGATCGTAGCCGACATCGGCGGCTTTCTTTTAGACGCCCGCGGTCTTGAGGTCCGGTTCTTTTCCGCACCTTGCGACAATGTAAGTTAAATTGCGACACTGTGTGTTACATTGCGGAGGTGATCCGCAGCTTTGTGCACCGCGGCCTGGAAAAGTTCTTTCACACCGGGTCGAAAGCCGGCATTCAGCCGAAGCACGAACGCCGTCTCCGGCTGCAGCTCACGGCGCTGAACAGTGCGCGGCGGCCGGAGGATATGAATGCTCCCGGTTGGGTTTGGCATCCATTGCAAGGCGATTTGCAGGACCATTACGCAGTTCAGGTGAATGGGAATTGGCGGCTTGTGTTTCGTTTTGAAGGCGAGGACGCGATTCTGGTTGACTATCGGGATTACCACTAAGGAGGGTGTATGGCCTACCAAGGGATGCACGACCCGGCTAGCCCTGGGGAGCTCGTGAAGGAATACCTGGGCTCACGCAGCATCGGGGAGTTGGCTGAGCACATCGGGGTGGCAAGGGCGACGGTTTCGAGAGTTGTGAACGGACGCACGTCGGTGAGCGCGGAGATGAGTATCCGGCTGGGGCAAGCGCTTGGGCTGTCCGAGGAGTTCTTCGCGGCGGCGCAGCTGAAGCGCGACCTGTGGCTCGCGTCTCAAGGTCGAAGGCGGCCGATCAAGCGCCTGGCTGCAGCTTAGCTTTTACTGCGCTGCACCTAGAGCGCCGTCTGCGGCTGTGTTGA
>CAXTVG010000130.1:0-6210 GCA_964247505.1 uncultured Acidobacteriaceae bacterium | reverse complement strand
GTGGAACGCGATCTTCACAGCCTCGCGCATGGACGCGCCCGACCCGGTCGCCGCCTGGAAGCAGCACAGCGCGCACCTGCAGGATCGCGCCGCGCGGCTGAATGCAAAGCGCTACCGGGCTCTCAAGTATACGGGGCCGGGGACAGACCTCGAGATCGGGCTCGCGGACGGGCACCTCTGGATGGGCGGCGGGACCGTGGCGCTGAACGGGATCGCGTGCCTGCCGAACATCCCGACCGAGGAGGTCTTCACGACGCCGCACAAGGACCGGGTGCAAGGGACTGTACGCTCGACCAAGCCGTTGTCGTATCAAGGGACGCTGATCGAGGAGATCGCGGTGCGGTTCGAGGGCGGGCGGGTGGTGGACGCGCGCGCGAAGACCGGGCAAGCCGTGCTGGAGCGCATGCTCGGAACCGACGAGGGCGCGGCGCGGCTGGGAGAAGTCGCGCTGGTTCCCCACTCCTCGCCGATTTCGGCCAGCGGGCTCCTATTTTCCAACACGCTGTTTGACGAGAACGCGGCCTCGCACATCGCCATGGGCCAGGCTTACTCGACCTGTTTGGAGGGCGGCGACATAGCCACACCCGCAGAGCTTGCCGCGCGCGGGGCCAACGAGAGCCTGATTCACGTGGACTGGATGATCGGTTCGGGGGTGCTGGATGTGGATGGGGTGAACGCAAGTGGCGAGCGGGAGCCGGTGATGCGGGCGGGCGAGTGGGTGTAGTTTAGGAAGCGAGGTGCGTAGATGGTGACAGTGGAAATGACTACAGCCGAGAACACATTTAAGGCGCTCATGGAGCTGGCGCAGAACGGCGAAGAAGTGATGATCACGCGCAACGGCGAGCCCGTTGTGAGGATTTCGCAGATCATCAGCGCGGCCAGGAGGAAGGCGGCTCAGGAGGCAGCGGACAGGATTCGGGAAAGGGCAAAGACTTTGCCGAAGCAGCCCTTCAACTGGGAAGAACTTAAGGCCGACCTGGGACGTAGAACATAGATGAGTCTTGTGCTCGATGCTTCCGTCGCGATTGCCTATGCTTATGAGGATGAAACGACTCCTGAGATTTTTGACGTGATCGCGCAGGTGAACGCAGATAGGGCATTTGTGCCTATGTTTTGGCGCATCGAGGTAGCGAACAGCCTTGAGATGGGCGTTCGGGGCGGTCGTAGCACAGCTTCATTTCGCGATCAAAGCCTCGCCGATTTAGCCCAGTGGGCCGTCGAGCCCGACCAACAGACTGAAGCAAAAGCCTGGAACACAACCCTGCAGCTTGCTGGCCGGCACCGCTTAACGCTATATGACGCTGCCTACCTCGAATTAGCATTGCGCCTTGAATTACCTCTCGCAACGCTGGATAAAGCGCTTCGAAAAGCGGCAGAGATAGAGGGCGTCCCTTTACTCGGCCTCTGAACTGCTACTGAGTGTGAACTCGGGTAGGCGAAGTGCCCATGGGTTATTCAGGCAGCCGGCGCGGCCCGACGACGGGAATATGAGTAGACAAGAGTAGCAAGAAACACGGTGGCAGCAGATATCACAGCGCAAATGAAAGCGCAACAAAAGGCTGTGATCCCGTTCGTAGCGTCGCTTGGATACAAGCGGGCGTAACGCGCCGCTAATGCCTCGCCCATAGCTACAAATACGACCAGAAACGCAGCCGCACCCAGCAGCAGCGCTCGAGCAAGCGCAGCGGCGAGAACCCTCATGCGTTAACCCCGCCCGAAACCCACAATCCGCGAGACATCATTAAACGTCACAAACACCGCGAACAGGATCAGCACCACAAACGCGACCTGGTAGATGCGCTCCTTCACGGTCGGGTTCAGGTCGTGGCGCATGACGGACTCGATCAGCAGGATTAGGATCATGCCACCGTCGAGCAGGGGGAATGGCAGCAGGTTGAAGATCCCGAGGTTGAGGCTGATCTGGGCGCTCAGATTGATGATGGGTTGCCAGCCGGGCATCATGGCGGCCTCGCCCGTGACCCGCGCGATGCCCACCGGACCGCTTAGCTGCTTGACGTTGGCGTGCCCGGAAAACAGCTTCCGCATCACTTCCGCGATTTCGCCCGAGCTTTGGACGTTGTAGTGGAACGAATGCGCGGCGGCTTGCGGGAACGATTGCTGGATCAGCGAAACCGGCGGAGGCTGGGAGCGGAAGCCGAGCCGCCAACCCTGCTTGCCCTGGCCGTTGTCGCCCTGAATCGGCGTCACGCTGAAATGCAGCGTCTGCGAGCCGCGCTTGACGGTGAGCGCAACCGGTTTGGCCCCGTTCTGCTGGAGGTAGGCGGTGGCGGCACCGACGGAGTGCAGGGTCATGCCGTCGATCGCCTGAACCACGTCGCCGGAGCGGACGCCGGCCTGCGCGAGCGGGTAGCCGGGCTCGACGTCACGGATGGTGAGCGGGGCGGCCTGGATGCGCGGCTCGAGACCCACCGCGGTGGGGTCGGGGCCGTCCTTGCCCATGGCGCCCGCGAGCGGCAGCTGCAGCGGAACCTGTTCGCCGCCGCGCGCGACGGTGAGCGGCACAGCGGCGGTGCCATCAATACCCATGCGGATGCTGACGTCCTGCCAGTTCGGATTGTGAATTTTGTCGATCTGGACAATGCGGTCGCCGGTTTGGATTCCAGCCCGGGCGGCTGGGGTGTTCGCGGGCACAAAGTCCACGATCGCCGGGCCGTTCAGGTAGGAGTCGACCTCGTTGTGCATCATGTACAGCCCGGTCATGAGCGCGAAGGCGAGCAGGAAGTTGGTGACCGGGCCGGAAAAACCGATCAGGATGCGCTGCCAGCGCGGACGCGCGGTAAACTCGTGCGGGTCGCCCGTTGCAGGCGCATCGGTCAGGCCGGATTCGCCCGAGTACTCGCCCGCCATTTTGACGTAGCCGCCCAGGGGCAGCAGGCTGATGCGGTAATCGGTGTCGCCGCGGCGGAAGCCGAACAAGCGCTTGCCCATGCCGATCGAAAACACATCGACGCGGACGCCGCAGGCCTTTGCGGTGAGGAAGTGGCCGGCTTCGTGCACCAGCACCATGATGCCGAGGACCACAATAAAGGAAAGAATAGAAACTAAGGCAAACGACATAGGGACAGCGGTCCGCTCCGATTCATCATGAAAAATGGTCTTTCAGCGCGACACAGCCCTCGCCGCGACCACTTCCCTGGCCCGCTCACGCGCCTGCGCGTCCTGCTCCAAAACCGCGCAAATGGAAGCAGGGGCGTTCGGTGGCGTTTGAGAGAGTACTTGCTCGATTGTACCTGCGATGTCCAGAAATCCTATCGCACGGGCTAAAAACGCATCTACTGCGACCTCGTCGGCGGCATTCAGTGCGATAGGGTGCGCGCCGCCGGCTTCGGCGGCCTCGTAGGCCAGGCGCAGGCACGGGAAGCGGGCCAGGTCAGGCTGCTCAAAGTGGAGGTCGGCCAGCGCGCGCATATCGAAGCGCAGGGAGGACTCAACCCGGTCCGGATAGGAAAGCGCGTAATGGATCGGCAAGCGCATGTCGGTGACCGAAATCTGGGCCAGAATGGAGCCGTCAATATATTCGACCAGCGAGTGGACGGTGGACTGCGGATGCACCGTGACCTGCACCTGGCTGGGCGGTAAATCGAACAAGCGGCAGGCCTCGATGATCTCCAGCCCCTTGTTGAGCATGGTGGCGGAGTCGATAGTGATGCGCCGGCCCATGACCCAGGTGGGGTGCTTCAGCGCCTGCTCCGGGGTGATCGCGGCGAACCGGTCGAGCGGCAGCGTCCGGAACGGGCCGCCGGACGCGGTGAGCCACACGTTGCGGACCTCCTCGAGCCGCCCGGCGCGCATGCACTGGTGCACGGCGTTGTGCTCGGAATCGATGGGCAGCAGGGGAACGTTTTTCGCCCGCGCGGCGGCGGTGAGCAGCTCGCCGGCGGCGACCATCGCTTCCTTGTTCGCGAGGCCCACGGGCTTGCCCGCTTCGACCGCGGCATAGGTAGCCTCCAGGCCAGCGACGCCGACGATGGCGGAGACCACAAAGTCGACCTCGGGAAGGGTTGCCGCGTGCACCGCGCCCAAGGAGCCCCAAACAACCTCGGTTCCCGTCAGCCCTTCCGAGCGCAGTCTGCTTCGCAGCTCGGAAGCAAGCTCTTCGGTCGCGAGCGAAACCACGCGCGGCCGCCAGCGCAGGCACTGCCTGGCTGCCTCGTCCACATTGCGCCCAGCCGCGAGCGAGGCCACGGCGAACCGGTCCGGGTATTGCTCCACGACGGAGAGGGTGCTCTGGCCGATAGACCCGGTCGAGCCTAGAATCGCGATCTGTTTCAAAACAAAGCCTTTACAGGAAGTTAAAGGGCCTGCTGCGCTAGAAGAGCGTACCACAGCACCGGCGCAGCCAGGAGCAGCGCATCGATGCGGTCAAGAACGCCGCCGTGGCCGGGCAGCAGCGTGCCCGAGTCTTTCACGCCCGCGCCCCGCTTCAGCGCCGACTCGAGCAGGTCGCCGAGTTGCGCGGCGACGTTGAGCAGCACGGAAAGCAACAGGGTGCGCGCGACTGGGCCGGGGTAGCTGAGCGAGTCGAACCCTTTTCGGTTGACTTCGCCGGCGACCCAGACCAGCAGCGCCGTCACGAGCACGGTGCCGGCAACCGAGGCGATCGTCCCTTCCCAGGTCTTATTTGGGCTCAGGCGCGTGAGCTTATGCTTGCCGAACCGGCGGCCGATATAGTACGCAGCTATATCTCCCGACCAGACCGACAGGAACAAAAAAATAAGCAGCGAAGGGCCATTCCCCTGCGCCTCGATCAGGGGCAGCGTGGTCAACGACCAGCCTGTGTACAGCAGCGCAAACACAGAAGCGGCGGCGGCGGGCAGCACCTGCGGAAACGGCAGACGAAAAGCGCAGACCGCCAGCAGCAGGAACGCAAGCGCGCCGAGCACAGGAGCCGTATACTCGGGCCGCAGCAGTGCACAAACAAACAACACGGCAATACCGCAAAGCACCGCGATGCGGGGCGTTCCGGGCGCGCCGGTGGCCTCGGCGAGCCCCAGGAACTCCCAGGTGGCCAGGCAGGAAACCACCGCCGCGGCAGCCGTGAGCGCGGGCAGCGAGCCCCAAAAAGTGAGAAACAGCACCAGCGGGATCAACACAGCCGCGGTTAACACTCTTGTCATGTCTTCCAAAGCATAGCCCACGCTGCAGGAGCGCCTGGACCCGGAAACACGTCTTTCGCATCCAAAAGGGGTCTATAGAGGTAGAGGCGCCCCGGTTTGCAGGCGTCCTCGTGAAAGGAACGGCCTCCATGAAATTGTTTTCTGTAACAAGCACTGCGGTTCTCGGGATAGCTGCCCTCGTTGGCACCGCCGGCGCGTCCGCGCAGACCGAGGCCGGCACAGCTCCCTCGGAGCAGACCGTCGTGACCGTGCTTCCGAAGAGCGGCGAAACAGCGGCACCCATTCCCGCCGGCTCTCTCAAGGTGCAGCTCGATGGCAAAGCAGTGCAGCCGTCCGCTTGGCATCCGTATGGGGAAGGCGAAGTCCAGCTGGTGCTGCTGATGGACAACTCGGCCCGGTCCTCCTTCGGCCGTAATCTCGAAGACCTGTCGAATTTCATCAAGAATCTGCCGCCGAATATTTCGATGGGCATCGCGTACATGCAGAATGGGGCGGCGGTGTTCGACGGACCGTTGTCGAAGGATCACGCCGCGGTCGCGCAAACGCTGCACCTGCCGTCGGGTGTGCCCGGCGGAAGCGCAAGCCCTTACTTCTGCCTGCAGGACCTGGCCAAGCGCTGGCCCGCGCCCCCGTCCGCGGCTCGGCGCGAGGTGCTGATGATTACCGATGGCGTGGACCCTTATAACTTGCGCTATGACCCGGAAGACCCCTACCTGCGCGCCGCGCTCGACGCCGCCAATCGCGCCGGTCTGGTTGTATTTTCGATCTACTATCGCGATCAAGGCCGCCTCAGCGGATCGTTTTACGAGACCAATGCAGGGCAGAATTATCTGACCCAAGTAGCGGATACGACGGGGGGCAACCTCTACTATGAAGGCTTGACAAACCCTGTTTCGTTGACGCCTTTCCTGTCGGACCTTTCGCGGCGGCTCGAGAACCAGTACGAGCTGGCCGTGCCCGTGAAGCCGGAGAAAAAGGCGGATTTCGCAACGCTGAAGGTAAAAACAGATATTGGGAGCGTGAAGCTGAAGGCGGCGAGCCGCATTGCCGTCGCGCCGGCGGGTTCCGCGGC
>CAXTVG010000129.1:0-6252 GCA_964247505.1 uncultured Acidobacteriaceae bacterium | reverse complement strand
GGGTGCGGATCCAGAGGTGGCGATTTTCCATCAGGAAGTCCACGCCGTGTTCCTTGAGCGAGATGGGGAAGGGCGTGTCCTCGGGGACGCGCTGGAGGACTTCGAGGTCTTCTACGTCGAGCTCGAAGCCGCCGGGGGCTCGTTTGTCGGCCCGGACTTTGCCGGTGACGACGATGCTGGATTCTTGCGTGAGCGACTTAATGCGCTCGAAGACTTCGGGGGCGACCGCGGCCTTGGGGACGATGCCCTGGATGGTGCCGGAGCCGTCGCGGAAGATGGGGAACAGGAGCTTGCCGCTTTCGCGCAGGTTGTAGAGCCAGCCGCGCAGGGTAACGGTTTGGCCCTCGTGCTGGCCGATGTCGGCGATGGTGGTGGTCATAGTAAGTTGCTTCCTTATCCGAGGGTGTCTCGGATCCCAGGTCTCAAACGCGAGACCTGGGGCACCCGATTCACTTCGGTCCGAGAGTGGTTTAAGACTGCTCCGCTTCGTCGTAAAGCGCGAACGCTCGTTTGCCGCGCTCGATGACCTGTGTTGGGTCGGTGCCCTGGTCGTAATGGATTTCAAGCACGCCCGCCGGGGTTTGCTTTGCTTTTTGGAGCCCGGCCAGCGCGGGCGGAAAGTCGATGGTGCCGTCGCCCGGCCACAGGTGCTCGTCGCGCTCGCCGTGGTTGTCGTGGATGTGGGCGGTACGGAGACGGTCGCTCATCGTTTCAAGCGCGGGCATAACGCCTTCAGCAAGGTGGGCGTGGCCGAGGTCCAGGCATAGGCCTACGTCGTCGAAGTGGCCGACTTGGAGGATTTCGAGCAGGTGCGCCGGGGTGGTGACTTCGTTCTGGATGTTCTCGAGCAAAAGCCGGACGCCGAGTGGCCGGGCATAGGTTTGCAGGTGCTCGACGGCGGTCATGGCGTCCTCCAGGGTGCGCGGGCTCCACGCGTCGCCGCGGTCGCCGAGGTGGAGGACCAGGTGCTTAAACGGGATCTGCTCGGCGGTTTCAAGGGCGCGCTTGACCTCGTCCATGGCGTCGATGCGCCGGGATTTGTCGCTGTGGACGACGTTGACGGAGGGCTCGCCGCCACGGCCGGACTCTTCATCCGCGAACAAGGGCGCGTGCATGGAGAAGGGTTCGATCGGGTTGGCGCGGAACCACTCGGCTGTTTCGCGGACGGCGGGGCGGCTCGCGTAGTTGAAGTGCTGGCGCGCGGCGAAGAGCTCAATGCCGTCAGCGCCGGTGCGGGCGAGGGTGTCGAGAAGGCCGGGATGGAGACGCGACCGGAGAAAGATGTGGGAAGAGATGACTTTGCGCATGAGAGATGGCTGGAACTGCTTTATCTTCTCATCTCTGGAGACCATCTCGGCCAAACCGAAATCTGGCATGGATCTCTGCCGGAAGCTGAACCCCACCGGCAAACGAAAAGCCCCGGCTAATCAGGCCGAGACTTTTCCCTAATGGACGTACTTAAAAACTGCGCCGCTTGATAACCTACGGAGATACTACGGCAGGCGGACCGGGCTGTCAAGCACTGATTCACCTTGCACGCAAGTCGTTTCGATGGTCGCCGGCTAACGGAGGGCAGGAGAGTTGAACTCCCAGAGCTGATTAGGCCCTGCGACCGGTTATCAAGCGGCGTCCAGTACCTACTGGATGTACCCTCCAAACGTTCGCCTGATGAGTGCGAGGCTAGCAGGCAAAGTCAAACATTGACAGAGTACGAAGGTACTGGACTACGTGCTCACTTTCCGACACCCCGTTAGAGCGGCGCGTGCTGTTCTGCCCGGTGTGAGAATGAGGGATACGGATACGGGTCAGCCGCAACGAGTTAAGTAGAGGAATCTGGCTGGGCCTCGCAAGAGGTCTTGAGATAAGTTTACGAATTGCTCATTTGGAACCGCGAGGGCGAACCAGCGCGGGTATCCCGGAAAGCTGGAGGCTTCACTCGGCTGAACCGTGCCCGTACAGATACTCCTTGTAGTTCGCGGCTATGTTTGTAGGCTCTTCAGCAGAATGTTCATGCGTTAGTTGGTCGACCAACAGCAACACCGGGTCATGCTCGGGAACGAGCCGACTTGGAAGACGTTCCGCGAGTCGAGCGAAAAGCCGTTCCTGCTCAGCGCTCGGCAGCTGATCAATAGCGGCTTCGATTTCGGCAAGGGTGCTCATGCATTCAGCGTAGAGCCGCAGAGGGTAGGTTGCAAGCGGAATCCCCGCTAGACTGGAGCGATGCCGGTGACGCTGCATTCGTATTCGAAAGTAAACCTGGGGCTGGCTATCGGGCCGGCGCGGCCGGATGGATTTCATGCGCTCGCGACGTTGTACCAGACGCTGGACGCGCACGATCTGGTGACGGTTGCCGTGGAGCGCGGGGAGCCCGGCATCGCGTTGAGCTGTAGTGACCGGCGGGTGCCGGTGGACGGGCGCAATACGGTTGCGAAGATGCTGCGGCTGGCGTTGGCGGGACCGGAGCGCGGGGGGCTTCGCGTGCGGGTCCATATTGAAAAGCACTTGCCGATCCAGGGTGGTTTAGGCGGGGGCTCGGCGAACGCGGTGGCGGCGCTGGTGGGGCTGGAGCGGGAGTTGGCGCGGCTTGGTTGGGCAGCGCCTTTGAGCGGGGCAGACCGGCTGCGCATGGCCGCTGAAGTGGGTTCGGATGTGCCGCTGTTCCTGCTGGGCGGCGCGGTGCTGGGGCAGGGTAGGGGCGAGGAGGTGTTGCCGCTCGGAGACTTGCCGGAGCTGCCCGTGGTCGTTGCCCTGCCGGATACAGGTGTGTCGACGCCGGCGGCTTTTCGGGCCTGGGACGCGGAGCAGGCTTCCGGCGGGTTGACTCCCGACGCGCAGGCCGGTAGACTTAGCCAGTTGAGTCGAGCTCTCGCGTCCGCATGGGCCGAGGAGCACGCATCCGGTGTTTTCGCCGCAAGCGGCGGAGATCTGGCGGGAAATCCACTTTCCGCGCTTGTCCAGACCGGGCTTCTCCATAACGACTTTGAACAAGTCGTCTTCCGGCAGAACCCCTTTCTTGGACAATTAAAGCGTGTGCTCGGCGAGGGTGCCGTGTATGCGGCGCTTTCCGGCTCCGGCGCGGCTGTTTTCGGCGTGTATGCGCAGGAAGCGGCGGCTGGGGCGGCGGCGGTGCGGCTCGGCGCAATGGGGGTACGCAGCCTGCGCAGCAAATTGCTGGGCAGGGCCGGCTACTGGGCCGGAATGATTGTGGATGAGGGATAGCGCAGGTTTTTGGGCGATCGACTAATGGTAGGTCAAGTGCCTTTGACGCACTTTGTCTAGGTTCGAATCCTAGTCGCCCAGCCAGGTTTGGTGCAGTGTGAGGGAAGCCGGAAAAACAGCCGGCTCAGGGAACGGAACCAGCGGAGGAGGCAAACCAGCCTCCCGAAAGGTGGCAACGTGCAGCACAGTGTTGAGCTTGGAGACGCAGAGCTAGCGCCCGTGAATGCAACCACATCGCGGGATGGCCACAATGGAGCGAAAGCGCCGGCGGAAAAGGTGGTCCCGGAGCGGAAGCGAACGTCCCGTCTCCGGGACGACAAGCGATTCCGCCTGCTTTCCGGGAGTGCCAACCCGGAGCTCGCCACGGAAATCTGCAGGCACATCGGTGTTCCGCTGTGTGAAACACGGATTCAGCGATTCGCGGATGGCGAGATGCACTTCCAGCTGCTGGAAAACGTGCGCGGGGCGGATGTGTTCGTGGTGCAGCCGACCTCGAATCCGGTCGACCGGCACCTGATGGAGCTGTTGATCATGATCGACGCGTTGAAGCGCGCGTCGGCGGCCCGGATCACGGTAGTGGTGCCGTACTACGGCTATGCGCGGCAGGACCGGAAAGACCGGCCGCGGGTGGCGATTTCGTCCAAGCTGGTCGCGGACCTGCTGACGACGGCGGGGGCGAACCGGGCCTTGTTTATGGACCTGCACGCGGCGCAGATCCAAGGCTTCTTTAATATTCCGGTCGATCACCTGTTCGCGAGCCCGGTGATGGTGAGCTACTTCCGGGAGCTCGATTTGCCTAACCTGACGGTGGTATCGCCGGACGCGGGCGGGGTGGAGCGGGCGCGGTTTTTCGCGACCAAGATGGGGGCGCCGCTGGCCATTGTGGACAAGCGGCGGACCGACATCAACGTGACGGAGGTGATGCACGTGATCGGCGATGTGCGCGGGCGAACCTGCCTGATCATTGACGACATCGTGGACACCGCCGGCACGCTGGTCAAGACGGTGGACGCGCTGCTCGCGCAGGGCGCGACCGAGGTGTACAGCTGCGCGTCGCACGCTGTGCTGTCAGGCCCGGCGGTCGAAAGGATTCACGGCTCGCGGCTCAAGGAGCTGGTGGTGAGCGACTCGATTCCTCTGCCGGAAGCGGCGCGGGCGGAAGCGAAGATCAAGGTGCGTTCGGTCGCGGGGCTGTTGGGCTCGGCGATTGAAAGCATTCACATGGAAACCAGCGTCAGCTCGCTGTTCGGCTGAAGCTTAACGATAAAGGGAGCAGGATAGCTGTGCCCGAGGAGAAGCGATGGCAACGACGGAAACGGTAAGCGCGGTAGCGCGCGAAGGCAAGTTCAACAAGAATGCAGCGCGGCGGTTGCGTGTCGCGGGGAAGCTGCCGGGCGTGGTGTACGGGGCCAAGCAGCCCGCGGTGGCGGTCGAGCTCGACCCCAAGCAGATGCTGCGGATCCTGCACTCGGAGTCCGGGCACAACACGCTTTTCGACCTCGACATAGCCGGCGGGCGCACCAAGGCAATGATCGTGGACTGGCAGTTCGAGCCGATCAAGGACAAGCTGATCCACGTGGACCTGAAGCGGATCGCGCTGGACCAGGCAATGCGGGCCGAGGTGCCGGTGACGCTGACAGGCGTGGCTTTCGGTGTGAAAAACGAGGGCGGGCTGCTGGACCAGGTGTTGCGCGAGGTGGAAATCGAGTGCCTGCCTTCCGACATTCCGGCATCCATCGAGGTGGACGTATCGGCGATGAAGCTGGGCGATGTGCTGCGCGTGGCGGACCTGCCGCACGGGGGCAAGTTCCGGTTCATCACCGATGAGGAAACAACCGTGGCGCACCTGGCCCTTGTGAAGGAAGACGCTGCGACGATCGCGGCGGAGGCAGCGGCAGTGACCGAGCCGGAGATAGCAAAGAAGGGCAAGGGCGAAACCGCAGTGCCGGAGTCGAAGTAAGCCGTGCTGCTGGTGGTCGGGCTGGGCAATCCCGGCCCGGAGTACCAGGGAACGCCGCACAATGCGGGCTTTCTGGCGATTGACCGTGTTGCCGAGGCGCATGGCATTGCGGTCACGAACCGGCGAGGCCGGGCGCTCACCGGTCGCGGGCTCATTGCAGGCCGCGAGGTGGTTTTAGCCAAGCCGGAAACCTGGATGAACCTTTCCGGGGAATCCGTGGCGGCGCTGGTTCGGGAGCTGGGGATCGACCCGGAGCGCGAGCTCCTGGTGTTGTACGACGAATTGGCGCTGCCTCTGGGCACAGTTCGGATTCGGCCCGGTGGTTCTTCCGGCGGGCACAACGGCGCGAAGAGCATCAATGCGCTGCTGGGTTCGGAGCGATGGGCGCGGGTTCGGATCGGCGTAGGTCCGGACGGTGAGGTTGGCAAGGGACGGCGCGGGACTGGCTACTTGCTGGGACCGCTGCGGCGGATGGAGTTGGAAGTGCTGGGCGAGGGATTGGATCGCGCGGCGGAAGCGGTTGCAACAGTTGCGGCGGAGGGCATCGAGGCCGCGATGAACAAGATCAACCCGCGCGTGAAAGCGCCGGGCGAGTAGCAGCAAGACGAGAGTGAGGAAGGTATGGCGGAAACAGCAGGACGGTTTTACGAAGTGATGTTTATTGTCCGTCCGGACGCGGCGGAAGAGGATCTTGACAAGCTGATTGCGGGCTTTGAGGGAACGGTGACCACGGGCGGAGGCAATGTGCGCTCGGTCGAGAAAATGGGGCGGCGCAGGCTAGCCTACACGGTGCGCAAGTTCAACGACGGCAACTACGTGCTGCTGACGATCGACGCGGACGGACCTCTGGTAGCGGAGCTCGAGCGGCGCTTGCGGGTGTCCGAGCCGGTGATCAAGTTCCTGACCGTGCGCATGGACGAGGAAGAAAAGCGCCTGGACAAAGTCAAGGCTTTGCGCGCGAGCCGCGTCAAGCGCAGCGACCAGCCCACCGGGATCCAGCCCACCGGGGCGGAGCCCTCCGCGGAAGCAGCCCCGGCGAGCGCGCCCGTGGAAACGCCGGCGCTGGCTTAACA
>CAXTVG010000128.1:0-6271 GCA_964247505.1 uncultured Acidobacteriaceae bacterium | reverse complement strand
ACCCCGGACTCCGCAGCAAAGGAGTGGTAGGTGGCCCGTAGCGTGTGGGACGAGCGGCGCGACGAGCTCGAAAAATATGAACAAATGCTGGGCGAGGAGCGCGGACGCCTGGCTGTGTCGCTCGATGTCTTGACCGACGCGCTGATCCTAGTCGGCCAGCACGGGGTTTACTGCGTTTCGAACCGTAATCCAGCCAAGCCCGCGCTCGATCTTCAGGCCGTACTTTCGGGCATTGAGGGCGCAAAAGAGCTGATTCAATCCACCATGGCGTTAATCGAAACCAAGCGAGCCGGTTTGTAGTAATCTGAAGTCGCGCCTCACGCGCCCGTAGCTCAGCTGGATAGAGCGTTCGCCTCCGAAGCGAAAGGTCGCACGTTCGAATCGTGCCGGGCGCACCACTTTCCGCCGCGTCGCATCTTCATCCGGTTACGAACGGAACCCCAGACGTACAAAAACGCTGGTGGCGAACAAAGCGGCAGGATACGATAGTCTCACTTCCGGTGTGCATCGCATAGTTGAAACGCGGGAACTTGTGCTCGGGCCATATCCTGACCGCACGCGTGCAAGCGTGTCCCGGAGCTGGTTTAGAGCGGGACCGGAAGTTGACAGAGAGTCGATGGATGCGGGAATCCTTGGCAGGGGCGCGGCCTTGAAACGGAAGCTGAATGAAGCGAGGGTGTGGGCCACCAATGCGTGCTTTGTTTGTGTCTGCTTCCTGATCGCGCATCTTCTGCCCAAGCGGCGCTGGTACGCGGCCGCTCTGGGGCTATGCCGCTTTCTGGCGCGTACTGCCGGACGGTTTGCTCCCACCCGCAACAATGTAAACAGCACTACCCTGGTGCCGCGGCTGCTTCACCGCTTTCTGGACATTTTATTTGCTCACCACCCCTACATCCCGATTCCGGTCAGGGTGGAAGGGGAGGAGATCCTACGCGAATACGCTGCTTTGCCCGGCAGTTTTGTTTGCTGCACCGCTCATATTCCCCTGGTCAAGCTTTTTCTTCCCATTGCCCGGCGAGCCATCGGCGAAGGCCGTTCCGCGCGCATCATTGCCCGTGAGCCGGTTGGGAATAATGAGGTCTCTTCCTGGAACGATAAGCACTGGAAGGCGATTCGCACGGATCATGCGGTTCTGCTCCACTCCCGATCGCTTTTGCGGCAAAACGGCTGCCTCATGCTCGTGATCGATAAAGAGCAGGGTGAATTCATCTCGTCCAATATCTTCCGCTTTGTTGGGAAAATGAACTCGCGCATCCTGACGCTCTACACGCAGCTCCAGGACGATGGAACCATTCTGGTGAAAATCCTGCTTCCACCGGCGCCCCTTTGCAAAAGCGAAGCGGAAATCCGCGCGAACCTGGACTTTGTCTCTGAAAATGTGCGCCGTATTATGCAGGGGGAATCGCTGGTTTCGGCCAGCCCCATCCAGCTGACCCCTGAGGACACGCGCACGGGGTGGCGCAGCCGGGAGTTGAATCGAATCCAGCTCTACTCCAACGCCCAGCTCGACTCCCGGATACGGCGCCTGCAGGCTATGCTTTTGCAGCCCGCGAACTCCGCGCCGCAGCGGGACATTCTGGAGGAGCGTCTTTCGCTTATGCGCCTGGAACTCGAAACCCGCGTCGGCGTCTAAATGTGGCAGCTTACAGCGCCGCGCTTTTCCAGGTATTTCTGGTGGTACTCCTCGGCGCGCCAAAATTTGTCAGCAGGCACGATTTCCGTCACGATCGGCTTCGGGAACTGCCCGGTCGCGTTGAACTGAGCAATGGTCTGCCTTGCCGTTTGCTCCTGATCGGGGGAGTGGAAGAAGATCACACTCCGGTATTGCCGTCCCCAGGCCGGCCCTTGCCGGTTCAGCTGAGTCGGGTCGTGGAGAGAGAAAAACTGTTCTAAAATCTGCCGATAGCTTACCCGGGCGGGGTCGAAGGTGAGCTCGACTACCTCGGCGTGTCCAGTGCGGTCCGTGCACACATCCTTATAAGTGGGGTTTGGGAGCGCTCCGCCCTCATAGCCCACCGCTGTTTCCAGTACACCCGGAATCTGCCCCAACCGGGTCTCCACACCCCAAAAGCATCCGGCTCCAAATGTCGCCTTTTCCATCGGAATCTCCTATAGAAGTTTGGATGAGCCGTGCCCGGCTCCGGCTTCAGCGCCGGAGCCGGGGAGTTGTTATGCCAGTTCGTACCCGGCGAAGAAGTAGCCAATTTCAAATGCCGCGGTGTCTTCGGCGTCCGAGCCGTGAATTGCGTTTTCCTCAATGGAGACCGCGAACTGCTTGCGGATGGTGCCTTCCTCGGCGTTGGCCGGGTTGGTTGCGCCCATCAGCTTGCGAAGATCGGCGATGGCGTTTTCCTTTTCCAGCACCATGGGGAAGATCGGGCCCGAGGACATGAAGTCGCACAGGGAGCCGAAAAACGGGCGCTGTGCATGAACGTGATAAAAACCCTCGGCCTGCTGCTTGGAAATCGAGATTTTCTTGATGGCGATGAGGCGGAAACCGGCTTTTTCGATTGCGGCGAGAATAGCGGCGGAATCGCCCTTCTTTACGGCGTCGGGCTTGATGATGCTGAAAGTGCGTTGCGGCACGAGTTCTCCTGGTTCGGCTGAGTTATTGAACTTCCCTAGTGTAGAGGACGGGGCAAAACAAGAGCGCCGCTTGCGAGGCGGCGCTCCGTCGAAAGGTGGGAAAGGCGTTACACGGCTTCGGCGACCCGCGGCAGCAGCGCGATGTGGCTGGTTTCGTAGAGCGCGAGAAGCCGCTTGCGCATCAGGTAGTAGGCGCCGGCAGCTTCCTGCAGCTGAAAGGGAACGGAAATCCAGTGCTGGCCGGTGATCATCTGCGAAAGCATGCCGATGCGTATTTGCCGGAGGGCGGAACGCAGCCGGATCGCATCGCGGCGCATCCGTTCGGCGACAATCGGGCCTTCACCTTCGTTCCACTGAGTCGCATAAGCGGCGATGGCGAGCAGCAGATCGGCGTTGGCGCGCATGGATTTAAGCCCGGCTTCGCCGCCCAGCAATCGCCAGACAGCCTCCGGCTCCAGGGCGACCTGGCCGCTGCTGGGCTCCATATAGTCCCGGGCGACAGCGTCCAGACCATCCAGGTTCAGGGGCTGGAGGGCCGTCAGGAGTTGATCGAGACAGCGGCCGTCCAGTCGAATCGACGAGCGGCGCGCATGCCATGCCGCGGCGGCGAGACTGGCCGCTGCGAGGAGAAATACGAGAAGGGGCGCGATGGAGTGCATGGTGACCGCCGGTGACCTCAGTGTCCAACCTTGCCGAGATCGTAGTGAACCCGCTCGTGTAATGCAAGTACATATTTACGAAGGGCCGGAGATATGGGCTTCCGGGCCGGTTCGTTGTGCCAAAGTGAGACAGTCCAATAACTTAGGACCGCCAGGTAGGCGATAACTCGTATGTAGTAGAAGGCGTGGAGATAGGGATTCTGCGGGCCGAAATAGATCGATACACCCTCCAGAGTCGCTACAGTTAGGGACCAAAACATTAGGCCTTGCCCAACTGCCATTACGTGGTTTCGCCAGCCCAACCCGACCTCCTTTGCGGAGATCATCATGGCGATCACCAGCTCGCACGTGAGAAAGCCGGTGAACATGTCAGCCCGGAGCTCGAATGCATGGTGCCCTCTTAAGCCTGTAGGCTGGAGAAAACTGGTCACGATTAGAGCAACCAGAGCTCCGGCGGAGCCCATCAATAGTAGCGGCTTGAGCGCTCCCCTAATCCAGATTCCTGCAGGCCTGAGAACTTGCTTGGCAACTTCGTACAAAATCCAAATCTGAAATAGAAAGCTGGCGGAATCTTCTGCCAGGTATACGCGCGAGTAAACTTTGAGACTTGATGATCGCGCGACTTCGTAGAGTACGGGAATCGCAATTAAATCGAGAAAAACCAAACCGAAAAGCGCTGGATACTCTTTCCAACGCTTTCTTCCAATGAGCACTGCGCAAAGACAAGCGTCAAACACGACCAGCAGCACCACGATCGCATTGTCAATGGCTCCGGTATGCAACGGGACGCTCCCTTATACGGGAAGCCTACCAACAACGAAACAAATTGGCGAGCAAAAAGTGCCGACATCGAGGTTAAACGGCGTGGTTTCGACATGTAGATACAATCGGCGCGAAGCTACCACTCCCAGGGAGCGCGCATCCCGCCCGCAGGGCAAACCGATGAAGAGTTGGTAACCTGAATCGAATCATTGGTAACTTTTTGAGCAAAGACAGGTGCCGAAAGTGCTACGATCGAGGCTGCGATGGCGAGGGTTTTGAGGGTCTTCATGGGGTTTCTCCTGGTGCGCTTGTTGCGCCTGAAAGAAGCGTAGCCCTCTGGAGTCCCGCAGAAAAGGGTTTTTTCCAAGAGTCAAGCGCGTTTCGTCCCATTTTCTTTCCGAAATCCCATTTTGATTACCTCTGGTGACTAGTGGTAACCATAGTGTCCAGAATTTGCATAGAGAGGCCCGACACGTAAGACATGTCTTGGGACGGTAACTTGGGTCACAAGCTCAGCAGGGCGGCCATCGCTCCTGAGAACACGCCAAAAATGCGTGCCCGCTGGGCGGCTGCGCAGCTGGCATTGAGGGTGCAAAGATGGCAGCTAGCACTTTGTCTGCGAAAAGCACGAGCCGCGCAGAGATCCTGCGCGGCTCGTGTCTTCTCTCCGGGGAGCGGCGATCACCGGGGCGCTGTCAACTTAAAAACGCCCTATCACCCGGGCAACGGATTCCCCGATCGCGGCGGGCGACTCCACAACGTGGATGCCAGCCTCGCGCAGGGCGGCCATCTTCTCGGCAGCCGTGCCCTGACCGCCTGAAATGATGGCTCCGGCGTGGCCCATGCGGCGGCCCGGAGGCGCGGTTTGCCCGGCGATGAACCCCACCACGGGCTTGCGGACGTGCTCCCGGACGTAGGCGGCGGCTGTTTCCTCCGCAGTGCCCCCGATTTCGCCGATCAGCACGATGGCCTCGGTTTCGGGGTCATCGTTGAGCATTTTAAGGGCGTCGGTGTGCGTGGTGCCGATCACCGGGTCGCCGCCGATGCCGATCGCGGTGGACTGCCCGATGCCGCGCTGCGTCAGCTGATAAACCGCTTCGTAGGTCAGGGTGCCGGAGCGCGACACAATCCCGACCGAGCCTTCCTTGTGGATGCGACCTGGCATGATGCCGATTTTGGCCCTGCCCGGCGAGATCACGCCCGGGCAGTTCGGGCCGATCAGCACAGAGGGCGAATTCTTGAGCACGCTCCAGACCGAAACCATATCGTTGGTCGGAATACCCTCAGTGATGCAGATGATTAAGGGCAGGCCCGCAGCGTTCGCTTCCAGAATGGCATCGGCGGCAAAGGGTGGCGGGACGAAGATGACCGTTGCGTTGGCGCCGGTTTCGCGCACAGCTTCCTCGACGGTGTCGAACACCGGCCAGCCCTCGTGGGTGGTCCCGCCCTTGCCCGGCGTTACGCCGCCTACCACTTTCGTGCCATATTCCGCGCAGCCCTTCGCGTGGAAGGTGCCTTCCTTGCCGGTGATGCCCTGCACGATGAGGCGCGTGTTCTTGTCAACCAGTACCGCCATGCTCGGTTCTCCTTATGCGCCCAGCTGGGCCGCTAGATCCTGAAAGTCACTCGCCACAAAGTCGTATCGGCCCGTGGGTTTGGTGTCCTCTGTCGGACGATGGATAAAGGCCGTACGCATTCCGGCGGACTGCGCAGCTTGGAGGTCGTCATTGTGCGCGGCCACCAGCATGATGCGTTCCGCGGGGGAGCCGACGAGCGCGATCGCGGCCAGGTACATCTCAGGAGCGGGCTTGTAGGTACGAAAGAGGTCGGCACCCAGCACAATGTCCCAGGGCAACCCGGCGTGCTTAGCTATATCCGCCATCTCCCGCAGGGTACCGTTTGAGAACGCCGCGAGGATGTAGCGCTGCTTCAGGCTTTGCAGCCCCGCAACGGCGTCAGGCCATGCATCCAGCCGATGCCAGCCATGGACGAGAAAGCTGCGGTCTTCATCGGAAAGGGTATTCAGGCCGTGCTTGGGCAAAAGCGTGTCGAGCGTCTCGCGGTAGAGCTCGTCGAGATTAGCCCACATCCGGGCGCCGTCTCGCACCGGAGCGATTGCTTGTGGGTACAGCGCCTCCCATTCCGACACAAGTGTTTTCCAGTCAACCGACAAGCCGCGCTGCGCGCCGAACTTTGCGCAGCGAGTGGTTAAGGAGCTTTTCCAATCCGTGACCGTGCCGAAGACGTCGAAGAGCAGCGCTTCA
>CAXTVG010000127.1:0-6281 GCA_964247505.1 uncultured Acidobacteriaceae bacterium | reverse complement strand
CCAGCGCCGGTTTCGCACGTCTTCCGCGCCCGGAGCCGCCTCTTTGATCCTGTCTACGAAGCCGCCCATGCACTCAGAGTACCGGCGCGAGGCCCTTCCTATCGCAGGAGAGCTTCGGGCCGTATTGATGGCAATGAAGTTACTGGTTTGCCGCGGCCGGCTTGGGTTTTCCGTCCAGCGTGTAGATCACCTCGCCGGGCCGCGTGTAGTGCAGCCGCTGCCGGGCTTCCACCTCCACTGCATCGGGGTCGGACTGGAGGTGGTCTACGTGGTCCTTCAGCCTGGCATTTTCGGTGGACAGCTTCTGAATCTGCGCCTGCAGCGCCCGGTCTTCCCCGCGCTTCTGCGCGTAGGCGGTGATTCCGTTCTGTCCAAAAACGGCGTGCCAACCAAATACCAGGGCGATCGCTACCGCGAACACGGTCGCCCAGCGCCGCCGCAATCTCCTTCTTGCCGGGTTTCCCGCCATCCCTCGCTCCTCTACTCCAGTACCCAGGCCTTGGCCGCTTCGCCCAGCTTGGCGCTGTCTTCCTGCTTGCGAACCTCGGTATACACGCGCACCACCGGCTCCGTCCCGGAAAGCCGGTAGCAAACCCACGACCCATCGTCGAGGATCAGCTTGAGCCCGTCGGTCCGCACGATACCGGAAACCTTGCGGCCGCCCAGCTCCGTCGGATCGCCCTTGACCTTTTCAGTGAACTTCGCCTTCACCTCGGGGGTCAAGCGGAAGTTTTCGCGATGCGGGTAGAAGGAACCTACTTTGCCAAATAACTCCTGCAATTGGGTACTTAAGTTTTTTCCGCGCCGCGCGACCATCTCGGCCACCAGCAGTCCGGCGAGCACCCCATCCTTTTCCGGGACGTGCCCGCGGATGGTCAAACCGGCGCTTTCCTCGCCGCCGATCGCGATCTTGTCCTGATTGATAAGCTCGCCGATGTACTTGAAGCCCACCGGCGTTTCGTACAGCTCGACCCCGTTCTTTTCGGCGAGCGCGTTGATCAGATTCGTGGTCGCGACCGACTTCGCGACGCCGTTCTTCCATCCGCGCGTTTCCATCAGGTAATCGAACAGCAGGGCGATCACATAGTTCGGCTGGATGTAGATCCCGTCCTCGTCGACAATCCCGAACCGGTCCGCGTCGCCGTCGGTCGCGATGCCAATGCCCGCGCCGAACTCCTTCATCTTGGCGCGGCAGTCGTTCAGCAGCTCGCCGTCGGGCTCGGGCGCGTGGCCGCCGAATAGGACATCGCGGTAATCGTGAACCGCCTCGACGGCGACGCCGTGCTCGCGCAGGATCTGGTCGCTGTAGCCCCGCGCCGCTCCCCAGAACGGGTCAAACACTATCTTCAGCCCGGATTTTTGAATTGCAGGGAAATCAATCAGCTCGGCCAGCCGCTTCAGGTAGGCCGGCTTTACATCGGTTTCCTCGGCCTTTACCTCGGGCGCGGCGGGCACGGGCTCCTCGCCCAGTGCCGCGATCGCCGCCTCAATCTGCCCGGTCGTTTCCGGCAGCGCCGGTGCGCCGTCAGGCGTTGAAAACTTGATCCCGTTGTACTCCGGCGGGTTGTGCGACGCGGTGAAGTTGATCGCTCCGGCGAGCTTTTGCTCCCGAACGGCATAGGCGATGGCCGGCGTCGGCGCGGGCTCCGGAATCACGCGCGGGGTCACACCATTCGCGGCCAGAACCGCCGCCGCTTCCGCCACAAACGCTTCACCCAGGAAGCGCGGGTCGCGCCCCACGAGCACCGTGTGGGTGCCGCCCGGCTGCCCCGCGACGTACTTCGCAATGCCGGTCACCGCGCGGCGGATGTTTGCGACGGTAAACTCATCGGCGACAATCGCGCGCCAGCCTGAAGTGCCGAACTTGATCGGGGTAGCCATAGCATTCTGCCTTTCTTCGCTCATGAGCTGCTGACGGGCATATAGATGCGCTCTCTCCAGCGTCTCGATGATTCGCTCACAACGATTGTAGGATCTCCTTCCTTTGTTATGCTGGGAGTTCGAGCTGGCCATGGCGCTCCTTGTCTCTGTCTTTGCCGCGAGTGTGCTTCTGCTGCTTTGGGCGGCATGGTCCATCGCGCGAGCGATCCGGAGGCACGGCAAGGGGCCGTTGCAAGCGACCGCGCCCAAAGAAGAGCGCGGCGGAACGGACGAGCACTGAAAGGGAGCCATAAGACCGAAATGCCCGATAACCAGCGCGCGCTGTCCCGCCCCACTCCCTTCACCCTGCGCCCGGACGTGATTGCCGCCGGACGCCCCGCGGCGGTTCTGCTGGGGTCGGTTTTCGTGGCTCTCTGCGCGCACATCGCCATTCCCTTGCCTTGGACCCCAGTGCCGATGACCATGCAGCCGTTTGGAGTTTTGCTGGTCGCGCTGCTGCTCGGCCCCGGGCTGGGCGCGGCGGCCATGGCGGCCTACTTGTTTGAAGGTGCGGCCGGATTACCGGTGCTTGTTCCCGGCTTGGGCGGCCTGGTGCCCCTTGGCCCCAGCGCGGGCTATCTTCTCTCGTACCCGCTGGTGGCGGCACTGGTTGGGCTGTTGGCCGGCCAGGGCCGAGGTTTTGTTCGCACCGCCATCGCCGCGGCGGCCGGCGACGCACTTATTCTTGCCTGCGGAGCCGGCTGGCTCGCGCTCGCAACCCACGCGAGTTTCGCGCGCGTGTTCGCGATGGCGATTGAGCCTTTTCTTGCGGGCGATCTCGTCAAGGTGCTCCTGGCCGCCGGCCTCGCTTCGGGCTGGTTCCATTGGGCGCACAATCGCTTCTCCCGTTAGGGCCGCTCCCAGCGTATTCTAAAAGGGACCCGGGCGGCCGCACCGCGCTCCGAGGAAAGGATCCTACCCCAGGTGAGCACAACACCAGCAGCTCCTCCCGTCGGCTCCGGCGTCCGCGAAGTCTCTATCGCCCACAGCCCCGATTCCGACGACGCGTTTATGTTCTACGGCCTGGCCACGAACAAAGTGCGCGTGCCCGGCTATAAGTTCACGCACGTGCTGTGCGACATTGAAACCCTGAACCACAAGGCCATGCACGAGCAGTTTTACGACGTGACCGCGATCTCGTTCCATGCCTACCCCTATCTCCAGGAGCACTACGCGCTGATGCCCTGCGGCGGCTCGGTGGGTGAAAATTATGGCCCCATGATCGTCGCGCCGCACCGGCACTCGCTCGATGAGATCAAGAAGATCAAGGTCGCGGTCCCCGGCACGCTCACCACCGCGTACCTGACCCTTAAGCTGTTCGCGCCGGAGATCGAAACCGAGGTCGTCCCCTTCGACCAGATCATCCCGCAGGTGCTCGCGGGCAAGTACCAGGCCGGGCTTATCATTCACGAAGGCCAGCTGACCTACGGCAACCAGGGCCTGCACAAGATCATCGACCTGGGCGTGTGGTGGCGCGAGCAGACCGGCATGCCTCTGCCGCTGGGCGGCAACGCCATCAAGCGCTCGCTGGGGCCTGAGGCCATGCGCGTGACCACCAAGGCGCTCAAGGACTCGATCCAGCACGGGCTGGACCACCGCGAATCGGCGCTCCAGTACGCCATGCAGTTCGCCCGCGACCTCGACCCTAATCTTGCAGATAAGTTTGTGGGCATGTACGTGAACGAGCGCACCCTCGACTACGGCAAGGACGGCCGCGCCGCCATTGCCAAGCTGCTCGAAATGGGCCACGAGCGTGGGATTATCCCCAAGGTCGCAAACCTGGACTTCGTGGAGGACTAGCCGTCCAGGCACCGAAAAGTCCGTCGCGCGCGGGCCTTTTCTTTGGTCATTCCGCGACCCTCCACGGAATTAACAATGCGGGTGCCCCACGTCTCGCTTTTGAGACGTGGGTCTTCGCGAGCGAAAGCTCGCAACCTTCTTCCGGCATAGCTCCTCGCCCATGCCGCATAATGGAGGCACATGCAGGTGCCCGTCCCTTCCGCTCTCGCCCCAGACGCCGCGCCCACGCTTTCGCCCGCTGTACGCCGCGGCGGCACCGCCTGGCAAAGTCTCAAGCGCCAACCGCTTGCGGCCATCGGCCTAGCCCTGGTCGCGCTCTTTTGTGTGCTGGCTGTTTTTGCGCCCCTCATCGCGACCTACTCGCCCGCCGCGATTGACCTGAACCACCGTTTGGCCGCGCCCAACACCGCCCATCTGTTCGGTACCGACGAGCTCGGCCGCGACACCTTCTCCCGCATCGTCTACGGGGCGCGCATTTCGCTCATTGTCGCGGTGTCGGTGGTCGCTTGCTCGCTTTCCTTGGGGCTGCTGCTCGGCGGACTCGCCGGGTTCTACGGCGGACTGGTGGACACAATCCTCAATATCTTCGTGATGAACGCATTCCTGGCGCTCCCGGGCATTCTGCTGGCCATCGCTTTCGTCGCTTTCCTTGGCCCCGGCCTGCCGAACCTCATCCTGGCGCTCTCGGTTGGCGGTTGGGTGGGCTATGCACGCCTGGTTCGCGCCCAGGTGCTGGCCGTACGCGAGCGCGAGTTTGTCGAAGCCGCCCGGGCGCTCGGCGCGAGCGACCTGCGCATCTTCACCCGCCACATTCTGCCGAATATCCTGCAGCCGCTTATCGTGCAATCGGCGATCGGCATGGCCGGGGCGGTGCTCGCCGAGGCTACGCTTTCTTTTCTAGGCCTGGGCGTTCCGCCACCCGCCACCAGCTGGGGAGGCATGCTCAACGACGCCCGCTCGCATCTATTCGATTCGCCCCACCTGGTCGTCTTCCCCGCGCTCGCGGTCATGGGCTGCGTGCTCTCGTTCAACTTCCTGGGGGACGCGTTGCGGGATTTTCTGGACCCCCGCACCCGGATTGAAATTGGACTTTAAGAGCAAGACCCCCTGCGCGGGAGGCGGCCACTTCGTGGCGGGTCTTTGTGGGGATGGGCCATGTTGAGGATCGGCGTGATTTCCGACACGCACGGCCTGCTGCGCCCTGAGGTGCTGCCCGCCTTTGCGGGCGTCGACCACATCCTGCACGCAGGTGACGTGGGCGACCCGGCCATCCTGACGCAATTGCGGGAGCTCGCGCCCGTCACCGCCATTCGCGGCAACATCGACCGCTCCGGCCCCTGCGCGGAGCTCCCGGCCGAGGAATACATCACCCTCGACGGCGCGAACCTTTACATGGTTCACGACGTGCACACGCTTTCGCTTGACCCGGGCGCGGCCGGAGTGCAGGCAGTGGTGTTCGGCCACACGCACAAGCCGCTGCTCGAGCATCGCAAAGGCATCTTGTTCTTCAACCCCGGCGCGGCGGGCCCGCGGCGGTTCAAGCTGCCGGTATCAGTCGGGATGCTTTGCTTTACGGATGGCACGTTACGAACGGAGCACCTTTTCTTGCAGTAAGAAATGATTCACATGTTTATCGGTCAGCATTCTCGATTGTGACGCTTTGATAACTTCCCAGAGTGGCTTGCGCGAGAGCTGCAGCAATCCGCATCACGTTCCCTTGGATTTGGCGCCAATCATTCGTGCTTAAGACAATTAGGGCAAGCTTGCGGCCTATGAGATTTTGCTGGTAGGCAATGCTCTGGTCCGTCGTTCTCATCAAGCCGAAACCAGCGTCCTCGGCGGCCCGGAGCAACCGGCCATTGACCAGCTCCGCCCAGCCCATCTCTTCCGCTGTCACAATTTCGAAACCGGCCAAGCGCCTGCGCAACTTACGCGGCACATTGTGATCGAAGAGCACCTTCACAGGTGAATTTGATTATTTTGCAAAGCAGCGTACGTTAGCACGCCTCGAATAACCTCTTGGGAAATACCGAAGTTTTCCTCTATCTCATCAACCGGCGAACCGTGAACATAGTTCAAGACCACAGCATCGGCTTGGAGCCGAGAGTGCTTCAGGATGGGGACGCCCCCCACCTTGCCAGGAACTCGCTCAACCAGGTCGCAGCCGGACCAATCAACAATGAACTCTTCCATGTTTTGCAACGAAGCCATCCAGAAGCCTCCTGCAAAATAGCTTACCCCCGAATCCGCGGGTTCACCAGCAGGTACAGCACATCCGTCAGCAGGTTGACGAGCACATAGGTAAGCCCCACCGCCAGCAAACACCCCTGCACCAGCGCGTAGTCGCGATTGGAAATGGCGGACACCGTCAGCCGTCCGATGCCCGGCCAGGAGAAGATCATCTCTGTCACGATCGCCCCGGCCAGCAGCGCGCCGAACTGCAATCCAAGCAGGGTGATGATGGGGATCATCGCGTTGCGCAGCGCGTGGCGGTACACGACCGTTTGCTCCGGCAGGCCTTTCGCGCGCGCGGTGCGGATGTAGTCCTGCCCCAGCTCCTC
>CAXTVG010000126.1:0-6292 GCA_964247505.1 uncultured Acidobacteriaceae bacterium | reverse complement strand
ATGGATACCCGACTGCTCTTCGCTCGCGTCGCCGCTTGTCGGAGCGGTTGAGACAAACTCGGGAGACTCGCTGTCCTGGTAAACAGCGGTCAATGCATGGTGTTCTAGGCGAATTTCGCCGCTCGGCTTCTCTTCGAACCCATGCCTGGCCTCGCTGATTTGAGAAACGGCGACCCTTGAAGGGACGATTGGTTGCTGGACTTCGCTGTTCGGCCATTCCGGGGCGCTACTCGGCTGAACTTTCGCTTTCTCCCGAGCGTCGATTTCGGCGCGGCGGAGCTCGACGCGCTCGTTGAAAAGCGCGAGGTAGTGGCCGTGGCGCGCGCGCTCGGCTTCCGTGGGCCGCCGGTTGGCTTTCAGCCGGTTGCAGGCCAGGCAGGCAAGGACGGTGTTGGTCCAGTCCTCCGGGCCGCCGTGGCTGACGGGGAGTAGGTGGTCCTTAGTCGTGTAGTTCGCGTTTTTCCCGTGCTCTTTTTCCTGGGACATGGGCTTCCAGCAGTAGAAGCACAGGCCTCCCTGCACCAGGAACATCAGCTTTTTCAGGTCCCACATTCCCTTGCTCATAGGCTTCCCTGCTCAAAATACCGGATTGCCTGCGCTCGTGCGCGCTCTAACGCGGCGTCGAGGTTACTTCGGGTTAATTCCAGTTCCATTTCGGTCGCTTGGGGCGCGGGTGCGGGCACGCTGCGGGCCCAGCTGACGGCGACGCGGGAAAAGGGCTTGGGGATGAGAAAGCGGTCCCAGGAAGGGAGGGTCCAGGCGCGCTCGGGCTGGAGATGGAAGCAGCCTAGGGGCGAGCCGGTGCGCTGGGCGAGCTTGACGGGGCCTAATTTGGACTGGAACGCGGGGCCGCGGGGGCCGTCGGCGGTGAAGATGGCCAGGCCGCCGCGCTGAACCTCTTCGCGCAAGGCCAGCAGCCCGGCGACGGCGCCTCGGGAGCTGGAGCCTCGAACGCTGCGAAAGCCGAGCCGCGCGAGCGTGCGGGCGATGAGCTCGCCGTCGAAAGAGCGGGAGATGAGGATACAGGCGTTGTAACGGCGGAAGTACCAGCCCGCGGGTAAGGTGCTTTGGTGCCAAAAGCAGTAGATGCCGCGCGCCGGGAGCGGTGCGGGGGCGGCGCCTTCCTCGGCGAGGACGGTGAAGCGGAGGGTCTTGCCGATGGCGGCGATGAGGAGCGCGGCAAGGCGGGGGATGAGGGCGAGCAGCAGGCGCTCGCGGAGGGAGAACGCGCGCACCGGCGCTTTCCGCTGGGTAAGCACAGTGCCATTCTAGCGATCCCGTCCGTTGCCCATTCGGCGCACGGTTATGATGCTTGCATCCGCCCTTCCCCGAGGTAGACCCAGTTGAACAACTTTCTTTCGCGCGAGCTCGATAACTTCAGCCACACGGACGGCAGAGAGGCGAGCAGGCGGCTTGCGGGCCACCTGCGGCGCGAGCGCCAAGTGGGCGATCTGCTGAAGCTGGACTACAACGAAGCGACAATGGTGATACACGACCGCATGCGGCGCGACGTGGGCGGCCTGCCACTCGGCTGCTTCCTGGTGGCGACGCGGCTCAACCCGGACGCGGCGCCTTTGCCGGAGGAAGAAGACACCTCGCTGATTCTGCTGCGGGTGCTGGGCCCGTCCTCCCTGCCGAACCAGACCGATACCGACCGGGACCGGTTTGAGGCGGCCCGGCGCGCGGCCGACCGCGCCGAGCACTGGGACGACCAGACCACCACCGACCAGTTCACGCTGAATCTGCTGCGATTTGCAGGGTTGCGGTGCCGGGTTCTTGGGACTTTTCTGCTCAAGCAGGTCGGGGGCAAGTGGCAGATGTGCTTTGGGCCGGACCTGGCGAACTTTTACTCCGGCCGCGGCATGAAGGTATACAAACCGGACCCTGCACTTTTGGAGACGATTGTAAACTTTGTAACCCCGCAAACCGAGCAGCGGCCCGGCGGCGCGCACCGGATCCTAGTGGGCCGCACGCGCTATGCAGCCAGCGAGCGCCCGGGCGATGATACGGCCCTCACCCGCGTGCAGCTGGATCCGGGCGACCTGCTCGCGCGGCGCACGGCGCTGTTCGGGATGAGCCGGACGGGCAAGTCGAATACGACCAAGATCATCGCGGCTGCGGTGTTTGGGCTGCGGCAGCACCAGAGTGGGTTGCGGGTGGGTCAGCTGATTCTGGACCCGAACGGGGAATATGCGAATGACAATGCGCAGGATAGGGGTTCGCTGCGCGGGATCGCGGGGCGGACGTCTGGCGCGCAAGAGAACGATGTACGCACTTATGGATTGAATCCGCATCCGAACGACCCGGGGCGACAGATTATTAAATTGAACTTCTTTGGCACTGAGCCGGAAGATTGGCGCAATCGGGACCAGGTCGAGCGGGCCATGGTTGGACTGATCCAGGGCAAAGAGCTGTTCAACGATCTTTTGAGCGATCAGAATGCGCAGTACATTTCTAATTTTCGGAACACGAAGTTCGATATCCCAGCAGACTGGGATGCAAGCTCCCACATACGATACCGTCGCATGGTCAGCGCCTATCGCTCGCTGCTGGCAAGTCAGCTGTCCCCACCTCAAGAGATTGCGTTCAGCGATCTAAGTGGACTTACAAATCAGGATCTACGCCAGGCACTTTCCGGCTCGTCGAAATATACTGCTGCCGGCTCCATTTTCGAACGCAAGCCCCCGGTGCGCTGGAACGAAGCCCGGAATGCCTGGGCGCTACTCGGTCTTGCCATTGTCGATAAAGAAAAAGATCGTATCTACAGTAATTACAATCAGGCATATGCAAGTAAACACGACGGACGCGATTGGCACGATGAATCGCTCAAAGCCGTGCTGGACTATATGAACCACGCCGGGGGAATGAAGCTGGTGTCGCGTCTGTGTGAGCACCATGAGCCGTCAAGCACAAGCGACTACGCCGATGATATTGTTGCCGACCTGCGCGCGGGGCGCTTGGTCATCGTCGACCAGTCCACGGGCGACCCTGAGATGAACAAGTCTGCGGCTGAGCGTCTGATGTGGCGCGTCTTTCAGAGACAAGTGCACGACTTTGTGCATCCGGTACTGGACAAGGCTAATCGGATTGTTCCGTCTCCAGACGTGATGGTCTATGTCGAGGAAGCTCACAATCTCCTGCCCGCCAAATCGGACGACCTGACTAAGATATGGTCACGCGTCGCCAAGGAGGGTTCTAAGTTCCGCATCGGCCTGGTGTACGCGACGCAGGAGCCGAGCTCGATTCAGGCTAACATCCTGAAGAACACGGATAACTGGTTTGTCGCGCACTTAAACAATGCCGATGAGCTACGCGAACTGAAGAAGTATTACGACTTTGAGGATTTCGCGCAGCAGATCCTGACCGTGCCTGAGCCGGGATTCCTGCGGATGCGGACGCTGTCCAATCCCTACACCGTCCCAGTGCAGATAGACCGGTTTGAGGGAGCGTCCCGTGTCGTTTGACCGTGAGTTCGCTACCGGCGAGGCGCTGCGGTCGCTTGCAAGCAGCCCGGCGTTTCGCGATTTTAAAGGCCGCATCCGTCCGCCGGAAGCGCAGAAACCGGTGTCCCCGCGCACGCTGGAGGTAGCCCGCAACATTTTCCGGCCGAAGCGGGTGATTGCCATCGACGGCTCGCACCTGAGCCTCCCGGTGAACAATGGGTTTCCGATGGCGGAGATATCTCTGATGAAGGTGGCGGTGATCGGAATCGACCTCAACCAACTGTTCACGGCGCGGCGGGATGAGATCCCGAGCCCACGTGTGTTTTACGACATGGAGACCGCGTTTCCGTTCGACCACGTGTTGCCGGGGGCGAACATAGACCGGCCTTCGGTGGAGGGCGACACGCCGAGGCGGTTCTTTCGCGAGTCCGCTTTCGACGCGTTCGGAGGCCGCCTGGACACACATCACGAAACTCTGCTCGAAACGGTGCGCGCGATGGTTGGCGGCCCACACACGCCTCCCCGTCCGGCAGCCTGTCCGGTTGAAGACTGCGAACGGGCGCTTGAGCCCGGCCTCGGCGCCTACCCGTGCCTATGCGAGAGGCGGGAAACTCTGTACGAGACAGATGCGTTCCGTTTCGCTGAGCGGTTCAGCGAGGTTTCTACTAACGGCGAAGCGCACGGCGAGGTGCGGCATGTACTCGAAATAGTCGCCTTGATGAATGTGCTGCGGTTTTTTGCGCGTGAGCCCGCGGGGTTTGCTTACCTGCGTGAGAACGTGTTTCTTGTGGACGGCCCGCTCGCGCTGTTTGGGCATCCTGCGTGGCTGACGCCGTACATCCGGCGGGAGCTTGCGCGTATTGCCGCACTGTGCCGCGCGCAAGGTTTTGAGCTCGCCGTGTTCGGCTACATGAAGCACGGGGCGTTTGCAGAGCATTTTGAGAACCTCGACTTCTCGCCGGCAGACGGCCCGCGGGCCAGGTGGGCGCGCGGCGCGGTGCTTGCGCTGGACGCGGAGTACATTAATCGCAACATTACCTTGCGGCCGCCGGGCAGTAAGCCGCACGGTGCGGACACCTATTTCGGCCGGATCCTGCTATATAAGACCCGCGCCGGCGAGCATGCGGTGATTACGACCGCGATGACGAACGAAGCTGCGCAGGACTTCCATCGCGCAGACCTGGAGTGCTATCCGCGGCTCGGGGACGTGCTGAACGTGCTGGATGACCTGGCGACTTACCTGTACCGTGACGGGTTTGTGCCGCTGGTGCGGGCTCATGCGCACGCGGCCATTCCGCTGCGGCAGGGCGCGGACATGATCCGAAGCCTGTTTGGGAACGGGAGCTCCCGGTGAGCCGGTTTGCGTGGCCGCAAAGCAGCGCGGAGGGCCGGTGGTCGACGTTTGGGCCTTACTACGCCATGTTTCCCGTCCTATTTGCCAGGCAGGCGGTGGAGCAGTTCTGCCCGCCGGGGGGTGCGGTTCTGGACCCGTTCTGCGGGCGCGGGACGGTTCCGTTTGTGGCGCGGGTAACGGGCCGCGGCTCGCTGGGGATCGATCTCAACGCGGTCGCGTATGTGTTTTCGAGTGCGAAGAACGACCCGGAGCCGGAGCTCGAGCCGGTGCTGGCCCGGATCGCCGAAATTGCGACACTCGGGCGCCCGCAGGATGGAGCGCCTGCGAGCGAGTTCCAAGCTTGGGCGTGGACGCCGCGCGTTCTTGGGTTTCTCAACGCTGCGCGGCGGGAGCTTGCCTGGCGCACAAGCCGCCTGGATCGGACGGTGATGGCGCTCGTTCTCACGCATCTGCACGGCAAAACCGGAAATGCGGTCAGCAACCAAATGCGCCAGAGCAAGAGCATGGGGCCCATCTATGCCGTCCAGTGGTGGGCGCGGCGCGGGCTGCGGCCGCCCGACCTGGATCCGGTTCGCTATTTCTGCGAACGAGCGGCGTGGCGCTACCGCTATGGAGTGCCGGGCGGCGCGCCCGCGCGGGTTCTGCTAGGCGATGCGCGTGAAGCGCTGCCCCGAGTGCGCGGCAGGTTTTCCATGCTGCTCACCTCGCCGCCCTACTGTGGGGTGACCAACTATCGCGTCGACAACTGGATCCGGCTATGGATGCTCGGGGAAGCCCACCTGCCCGAGTACAAAACCGCGCAGCGGTACGCAAACCGGGAGCGATACGCCCAGATGCTGCGCGAGGTATTCACCCAAGCAAAACGGCTGCTCGTTCAGAACGCTCCGGTGCTGGTGCGTACCGACAGCAGGCCATTTACGCGCGCGGTTACCGAAGCGCTACTAACGGAACTTTGGCCGGACCGGAGGCAGTTTGTTCGCGCAGAAAAGGCTGCGCGTTCGCAGACCAGTCTTTTCGGGGATAAAGGGGCCAAGCCGGGGGAAACGGACCTCCTGATGCTCCCATCCGGCGTCCCGGCGCCCTGCGGGTTTCTGCCGGGAGAGCTTGCGGGCAGCCGAACTGCGTTCGAGGCTGCCGTCGCGATCTCCGCGGCGCTGTAGCAGCCTGCGGTACGATCTGACCTAAGCATGCCGCTCGATCTCAGTACTCCCCTCCAGTTCGTCAAGGGCGTTGGCCCGCGTATCGCGGAGTCGCTGAAGGCGAAGAGCATTTTGACTGTTGAGGACCTGCTGCA
This sequence comes from uncultured Acidobacteriaceae bacterium, assembly GCA_964247505.1. GTDB lineage: Bacteria > Acidobacteriota > Terriglobia > Terriglobales > Acidobacteriaceae > EB88. Next base: position 201 of record CAXTVG010000126.1, on the reverse strand, counting down.
CCGGCTTCCGTTTCGCTATGAGGACCGGATGCACCCGGTGCTGTTTTCCGAACTCCGGGCGGGGGAGATGGCTTCGGTGATCGGCGAGGTGCGGGGGAGCGCGCTGCTGCAGACTGCGCGGATGCCGATTTTTGAGCTGACCGTGGGGCAGAATCTGCAGACCTTGAAGTGCATCTGGTTCCGGGGCGGGTACCTGAAGGA
>CAXTVG010000125.1:0-6303 GCA_964247505.1 uncultured Acidobacteriaceae bacterium | reverse complement strand
ATCACAGGTCCGGCCTTGCTGCGGGCCACGAGGGCTCTCTCAATCTTGCGGGTGAAAGGTCCGCTGCTCTCGCTGGTTTACCGGGCAGCGGCCGAGCGCTTCTGCTGGTTGACAACACCGGCGACCAGTGCGTTCCAAGCTCGCCGTTCTCCGGATCGCTGATCTGTGCTTTTTCGCTGGGCATTAGGATACTACGGAAGCATTCGGAGTCGCTCCGGGACACCCCAGGAAATGGAAGCATTACACATGCGAGAAGGTTTTAGGAACAAGTTCGTGACCAACGAAGATGGAAAGCTCATCGGCATTTCTCTCGGCATTGACTTCACCGCCGAACACGAATGGGGTATTGAAGGCATCGAGCGAGAGTTCGGGATTCGTGCGCGAAAGCCAGGTATAGCTGGGAGGGCAATTACAAAAAGCAAGCTGTTCTGGACCGAGGATGAGCAGATGGCGGGCTTCTCGACGGTTGGCGAATATAGGCGCTATCACCAGTTTGCCGGGAGGCCAATGAGCATGGACGATGCCCTTGATGCTGCGAGCTTATCCCGCCCCCGGATTTACGGAAACAGCCGTAAAGCAGTAGCGTGGCATTCGAACTTGCAGACTGCTTGGGACAAGAACGGATTCGCGGCCTTTTCTGCCGCTTCGTCTGAGCATGAAGCTTTACGAAAAGTTTATCAGGCGTTCTGCAAGTTGGACGGGATCATCGTACAAGGGGCCACTCATGGTTTGCTTCGGGGTGCTCTGCTGCTCGGCATCCGTTCGCGCATTCCCAACGACATATTGTCATGACCTTGGCCGGTGTATAGCCGGCTTCGGCTTGTCATGGTTGGCGCCGCATGCTCGGGGATGTTATTGCTGGGCATTGTGTTCGCGGCCCTACTAGCGCCCGGCATGTTGCTGTGGCTGTTTAATGGCTACCTAGTAAGCAGTCTAACTTAGTGCTTATTGTTACGCCTAACCTCGCCTTTTCAGTTTCTTACCTATCTAACTCAGCTAAAGGCCATCTCATGCCAGCACTTGCGTCCATCTTTGACTATATGCGCGTTTACGCCCCAGAGCTAGGCGCTCGCATCGTCGAGTCATACCCTCCCGTGCAGGCACCCGAGGATAAACTTTCCCCGGAGTTCCAGAAGCTGAAGCGCAAGCCGCTTGCGGCACAAGCGCTCGCCATTCAGGGCACGGCGAAGTTTCTCGAGGATCACCGCGCCGCTAAAATCGTCGCAGAGTGCGGCACCGGCAAGACCCTGATGTCGATAGCCACCTGCTTCGTTCACGCCAAAGGCCGGCCCTTCTCCGCAATCGTCATGTGCCCGCCACATCTGACCAAGAAGTGGGCTAGGGAAGTGTTCCTCTCCGTTCCGAACACTCGCGTATTCCTGATTGAAGACATGCGCAATGGCGGCGACCCGAAGAAGCCTCACGGTGTCGTTGAAGTGATCCTGTCTAAGGACAACAAGACGGTCGACCGGCGGGGGCTTCAGCTTTCGCTCGCGCAGATGCGAGCCATGGGCCGTAAGGGTTGGCAAAAGCGCTCCTCCGGCAACAGCTTCTTCATTATGAGCAAGGAGAAGGGCAAACTCAGCTATTTCTGGAAACACACCTTCGGGATCTCTCAATCAAAGACTGACCGCGGTGCGGTCACGAACGTCGACACTTGCCTGCCGGTCTCCCGCACGACGGGCGGCCAGCTCATTCGCAGCGACTTCAACGGAGCCAAGCATAGTGAAATGATCGAGCGTCCGAAAGGTGGGGCGACCCTGTTTTCGCCGCTTTGGCAGGCCGACCGCACAAGACTCCAGCGGGTCGCGCCGCTTGAGTACATCGGGCGGCACATGAAGGGATGGTTCGACTACGCGATCGCCGACGAGCTTCACCAACTCTCGAACGATACCGCACAGGGCAACGGACTGGCGGTTCTCGCTCGTGCGGCTAACCATCTCATCGGGCTTACCGGCACGATGATGGGCGGCTACGCCGACGATCTCTACAACATCTTCTACCGCATGGATGGCCCCATGATGGCGCGGGCTGGCTACGCCTGGGGCGGGGAAGGGCGCAGGCTGTTTCAAAGTACCTACGGCGTTCTCGAGGAGATATGGACCACTACCGAAACCGATAACGCCTGCTCTAAGGCGTCTAAGGATTCGGTCACCGTGAAGCGGCGACCGGGCTGCAGTCCCTTGCTGTTCGGCCAGTATTTGATGGAGAACACGGCTTTTGTCTCACTGGAGGACATCGCTGGCAACCTGCCCTCCTACACCGAAAGCGTGGTTCCTGTGCCGATGGACCATGACCTCGAGATGGCGTACAAAGGCATTGAGACGGAGATCAAGAATGCGCTTCTTGCCTATCCACGCAGCCCGAGCCTGACTAGCCTGATGTTCAATACGCTGCTCTGCTACCCGGACCACCCTTACGGTTTTGGGGCATTAAAGGCAAAGATCAGAGACCGTTCGAGCGGCTGCTACGACACCATACATGTTTGCCATACCCCGGATCTTGAAGAAGGGCGGCTGTATGCAAAGGAGGCCGCACTCCTTGCGGATATTCAGGCAGAGCTGAAGGAAGGGCGCCGGGTGCAGGTCTTCGCAACCTTCACGGGTAAGCATGATGTGACCGGGCGGCTCAAGACGGTGCTCGAACGCGAAGGTTTGAGGGTTGCCGTAATGCGCTCCACGGTTGCGACCGACGCGCGCGAGCAATGGTATGCCGCTCGCCTGGCCGAAGGCGTGCAGGTGGTTATCTGCCATCCAAGGCTGGTTGAGACAGGCCTCGACCTGCTGGATTTCCCGACAATCTATTTCTACGAGGCCGGATACTCGCTGCACACACTGCGGCAGGCCAGCCGACGTTCGTGGCGGATCGGGCAGAAGCAGCCCGTGCGCGTAAAGTTTCTCTTCTACAGCGGGACCGTACAGGAGAACTGCGTAAAGCTCATGGGCAAGAAAATGCTCGTGGCTCTAATGATGGAGGGCAAGTTCTCCGGAGAAGGCCTGGACGGCTTTGAGGAGGATGACGACATGATGACGTCGATGGTTCGCGAACTTCTCGAAAACGGAGGAGTGGGCGAGTCGGCCGATGCTATCTGGCGGAACCTGGACCGAGAGCGTTCCACGCACATGCGCGGGCCCACGCAGGCGGAAATCTCCGAGGTCTTGACCAGCCTGGAAATCGAAATCAAAGAGCCGGCGATGGCCGACGCGGGGATTGAGACTGGATCTTCGCGCTTTGCCGTTACCGGACTGCTCGACTTCTCCGGCGCCTCCGCTCCGGACACTGCTACTGAGATAATTCCATTCCCATTGTCCAGGCGCAAGCGGCAGCCCGTCTTGGCCGCATCCGGGCAGATGCGGCTCTTCGGGTAAACCGCAGGGCCGACGGGTAGATCTGACCGCCTCTCGCCCCCACACCCCTCCACAGTCGCATTTTCCCAATCCGCATATCCGCACATGTAAGGAGCAGTTTCATGTTTAAGGAACTTACACCAATCCTGTCAAAGCGCAGCCTGGTGCTCACGCTCACCGCGCTCTCCGACTCAGAACTCATTCGGGTTACCGTCACACCCCGATCGCTCGGCAGCGACGACCCAAAAGCGCTCTCGACGCCTCTTTCCGTCGAAGGCACTGCCGAGGAACTCGACAATGGCCTGTCCTCGGCGCTTGTTTCTTATGTGGCCGAGCACTTGACGATTGACCGAGCGCTCGCGAACGTCAAGGCTGCAATGGATGCCGAACTAAAGGCGGCAAAGGACGAAGCAGCCAAGAAGGTGACAGAAGCCAAGAAGGTCGGCACCGTGAAGACCGCAGCGAAGCCGGCAGTCGATCCAAAGAAGGAAGAACCCAGGAAGCCAGAGCCCATGCCCAGCTTGTTCGGTGAGCCTGAACCGGAGCCGGCTGCGCCTCCTGTGAATACTGCGGTGGTACCACCGGCCTCGACTGTAGAAGCCGGCGACGATGACGAAGAAGCGTTTCTGCTAGGAGAAAGCAACGATGGCACTGAAGACGACGCAGCTGCAGCGTGAGTTCACTCTTGACGGCCGTAAGCTGGCCGATCCCAACCCGGAATTGAGCGTTGAAGATGTGCGCGCCTATTACACCGGCACGTACCCCTCGCTCAACAATGCCAGCTACCAGGAAGAGGTGACCGGCACCGCGGTCAAGATCACCTTTACCACCGCGATCGGGAGCAAGGGCTAAGGCTCTCCATGGCGAAGCGAATCAGCACACGCTCTCTGCTGCTGGCCGAGATTCACAAAGTCGGCCGGCAGCAACTCCCACCCGATCAAGAACTTATTGAGAGATTCCTGCAATGCCCAGAAGCTCAAAACCTTTGCAAATCGCTCCAGAGTGGTCTGCGGAGCCATCACAGCAGATCACATCCGCTCCACGCTCCATCGACGCTGCTGCCTTGGCTCGGATAACCTTTTCGGCAAACCGGCAGCCGCTTGCAATTCCTCGGCTTGCCGGTGCCCCCGCAAACTATACCCACACCTCTGACGTAGCTGTTTCGCTTCAGATCTACGAAGACCTTGTGAATATCGGTCTCGGCTCACTCGCGCTCTGGCGAAAGCACAACGGCAATCCTTTGGCGTTTGCGACCGAGGCGCTTAATCTCTGGCTTCAAAAGAAGGGTGCGAAAGAATTGACGAATCGCGTCAATTTCTCCCTAAGCCTCACAGGCGAGATCGAGGGCGTGCAGGAGCCCGGCTTTGCGTTCGCAACGATCCACGCTGTCAATTTCGGCTACCTGGAGTTGGGGCTTGCGCTCGCAGCCTTAGACCGGGAGCAGGCTGGCTTAGGGGCGGCTTTCTACCACACTCTGATGGCGGCAATGCATGGGTGGATGGAAACTTACGACTATCGCAGCGCGGAACTATCTGCAGAAATGCAGAAAGAGTCAATCGAAGCCTCTCTGGAAGAAGGCTGTAGCTTTGAACAGTTCTGTATCAAGGAAGGCATAGACTTCCCAGACATCGACTGCGGTGTCCCGGAGTGCGTGCGCACGAGTAGCCCGAGCGAGGCCGCAGCGGTTGATCTGCTCGAGGCTAATGCCACCGGCCCGTTTGCGGTTTGGATCGGCTTCGTGCTCCAGGCCCGCAGGTCACAAAGCAAGCACCAGCTCAATCGGCATGATTGTTCCTACGAGTGGGACGATGCGCCACTCCCGTCGTGGTTGGTTGCGATGAGTGCTCAGGACGGCATCGTGCAATGCTTCGATGACGACTTCGAATCGATGCACGAGGGTTCCCGGGAGCCAACCTGCATCTTTCGGTACCGCCTTGGCGACCACGAGGCACTCCGCAACGTACTCGAAGATATCGCGCAGTTTGTCTCGGTTAACCGGGCAGTCGCCCAACTGGCAGAATCTACCGCCAAATGGAGTGAAGGATATGAATGCAAACGTGAGCGTGGGAGAGTCGCTTAATTACAAGCTCCGCGACGCCCTACTGATCTATGAGCGCGACCGGGTTTACTACTCCTCGCACGAGAGCAGCATTTTCCTCGCCCAGCACCCGGTTGAGATCGCCGCGGACGGCATTCCGTTTCTGGGCGCTGCCAGCCTTGTCGACCGCTCGTTCCTGCAGAAACTGCTGGCTGATCTGCAGGGTACCCTTCCGGTCGAGATTCTGCCGGATAACGTGCTCGCGCGCATGATCGACAGCGTGTGCTGGTGGGTACCCGCCACCACGCGGGTCATGTACTACATGAAGGACCGCAGCCCGGAGTTAAACGCGCTCTCGGGCGGCGTTTTCCCCCAGCCCGCGCTGCTCTTCGAGGCCAGGCGATCGTGCCTTTCCGTACGGGCATTGGCTGAAAACAAGCGGCCAGACGCCAGTACGAAGCTTTTTCGCGCCCCGTACTGGAATGTCGGGGATGGCGGCAATGTTTGCCTTGGCAGCACCCGCTCCCCGAAAGAGGCAACCGTTTTCAGCATGAAGCGCTGGGAGGACTCTTTCTTCGAAAGCGAGTTCACCCATGCAAACGGAAGTCACCGCCTCACCGAGCACCCAAAAGGCTTTACCGGACTTTGGGCCGAGTTGAAGGATGCTAGGAGCTTCCCAACCCAGTACCTTTCTGACGCCCACGAAACACTCGAGCAATTTCTGCGCGCTTGAGCGCCCGGTGTCAACTCTACCCATTCCAGAAAGGTGGCTATGCCAAACAACGTAACTGTCTCCCTCGCGCTCGACTGGAAGCTGCTGCGCAAACAAAAACTCGCGCTGCTGACGATGAACGATAATGCAGCGGTGAATGGCATAATCAGTCTGATCGATTTCATTCAGGATGAAGCGGTCGAGAG
>CAXTVG010000124.1:5180-6348 GCA_964247505.1 uncultured Acidobacteriaceae bacterium | reverse complement strand
GTTTTTGTTCTTTTTGTCGCTGTCGCTCGCCGGGCAGTTTGAGATTGGGCTTTCGCTGACGAGCGCGGGTGGGGAACTGGCGCAAAAGCAGGGGTATGCGGGGTCGTTCTTCACCGGGGTGCTGGCGATGGTGGTTGCGACCCCGTGTACGGCGCCGCTGATGGGGGTCGCTATTGGGTATGCGCTGGCGCACTCGGGCGGGGTGACCTTTGGCGTGTTTACAGCGCTCGGCCTCGGTCTAGCTGCGCCGTATCTGTTGCTCGCCTATAACCCGGGCTGGACGCGGCTGCTCCCGAAGCCGGGCGCGTGGATGGGAGTGCTGAAGCAGGTCGTAGCCATCCCGATCTTCGCGACAGTGATCTGGCTGGTTTGGCTGTTTACGCAGTCTGCCGGAGCGAACGCGCTGCTGGGGCTGCTGGGTGGCTTTCTTCTGTTGGGGGTGGCTGGGGCAGTGCTGGGGCGCTGGCCTGCCCGGCGCGCGCCTGCGATCGCTGCGGTGCTGGTTGTGCTGTTGGCGGCGGTGTTGCCCATTTATGCCGTTCGGGCCTTTGGCGCGCCCATGGGAGTCTCGGCGAGCGCGGCAGGGAACGACTGGAAGCCGTTCACGCCCGGCGCGGTGGCGCAATACCGGGCGCAGGGCAAGCCTGTTTTCGTCGACTTTACAGCGAGCTGGTGCCTTAGCTGTCAGGTGAACGAGCGGGTGGTGCTGGACCGGGCGGATGTGCAGCGGCGGCTGCGGGACTCGGGTGTAGTGCTGCTCAAGGCCGACTGGACGCGGCATGATGAGGCTATCGGCGAAGCGCTCGCGGAGCTGGGGCGGAGCGGGATTCCGGCGTATGCGCTGTACCCGGCGCAGGCGGATGCGCCACCGCGGCTGCTGCCTGAAGTCCTGACGCCGGGGGTGGTTTACGCCGCGTTGGATGGTTTGCAGAAAGAAACGGCTAAAAACTAAAACCGCCTGCGCGGCTGGCGGCCACTTCGTGGCGGGTTTTCGTTGGATACGGCTATCAGGCACCAGGTTTAGCGATTGGCAGGGTACTCGGCTGGCTTGTAATCAGCGGGCACCTCGAACAGGTTCGGATCCGGCTCGGTGCGTTCGAGTGCCGTCACTGTGAACGACGAGCTGCCGACGCGCGGGTCGCTGTGGCGGACCTCGAGATTCATCCGG
>CAXTVG010000124.1:0-5170 GCA_964247505.1 uncultured Acidobacteriaceae bacterium | reverse complement strand
GCGTTGAACGGACTGCAGAAAGAAACGGCTAAAAACTAAGACCGCCTGCGCGGCTGGCGGCCACTTCGTGGCGGGTTTTTGTTGATGGTGCTGCAGGTGCAGCTCAGCGATTCGCGGGGTATCCGGCTGGTTTGTAGTCGGCGGGCACCTCGAACCGGTTTGGATCGGGCTCGGTGCGTTCTATCGTCGTTACGGTAAAGGAGGAGCTGCCGACGCGTGGGTCGTCGTGGCTGACCTGCAAGTTCATCCGGAGATCGCTCGAGTACCAGTAGTCATCTGTGATCACGACCTCTTTGCCGGAGCCGCTTGCGTCCGCGGGGATGGTCTGGGTTTCGCGGACGCCGTGTACCTCGATCCCGGCGATGGAGCGGGCGCCGAGGTCCTGCTGCTGTGCGAACTGGCTTGGCGGCAGAGCGCTCCCGGTGGGCGAGGCGAACGGTCCGGGCGCGTCGGTCTCAGGGGGCCGGTTGACTGCTGTCACCGAAAAGGTCCGCTGCCCGGGATAGAGCATGCTGGAAATGCGGGTTTGCGGATCATAGAGATGAACGCTAAGGACGGGCAGCGCGCCTGTGACGTTGGCGGGCACGAGCGGGCGGAGCTCGTTGTAAATGCGGCCGCGGCTGTCGCGGGCAATGGATCGGGAGGAATGCAGGACCATCGGGGCGCTGTTCGGCAGAGGGGTGGAGCGTTCCACGGCGACGGTGCCGGAGAAAGGTGCATTGGGAATGGGGGTGACGAAAATGCCGGGGCCGTTCTGGGCCTGCATCGCCGGGCTAAAAGCGAGAAAGGCGGAGGCGAGCAGGGGGGCAAAGCGGGTAAACGGATGCGTGTGCATGGGCATGCTCCAGGCCTAAACCAGCTGGCTAAGGCTACGACAGCTTTTTGAGTGAATCAAGAGAAAACGGGACGAGAGATCGAGCGGAATAGCGTTCGGGAATAGATCCGAGCAACGCGAAGACGAATACCCGCCACGAAGTGGCCGCCAGCCGCGCAGGCGGTTTTAGCTTTCGTTTTCGCGAATTTTTCGAACTTCATCCATTCTTTGCGCCAGCAGCTTTTCACGGCCTTCTTGTGTGGGGTGGTAATAGCGGCGGTCGCGCAGGTTTTCGGGCAGGCAGTCCATGGCGGCGACGCGGCCTTGCTCGTCGTGCGCGTACTTGTAGCCCTTGCCGTAGTCCATGGCGCGCATCAGGCGCGTGGGGGCATTGCGGAGGTGGAGCGGCACGGGCTCGGCGCGAGTGGTTTCGACGTCGTGGCGGGCGGCGGCAAAAGCGGTGTAGACGGCGTTGGATTTGGGCGCGAGGGCCAGGTAGACGACGGCCTCCGCCAAGGCGAGCTCGCCTTCGGGGGCGCCGAGGAAGTCCATGGCTTCGCGGGCGGATAGGCATAGGTTCAGCGCTTCGGGGGCGGCGAGGCCGATGTCCTCGACGGCCATGCGAACGAGGCGGCGTGCGATGTAGCTTGGGTCTTCACCGGAAGCCAGCATGCGCGCGAGCCAGTACAGGGCCGCGTCAGGGTCGGAGTTGCGGACGGATTTGTGCAGGGCGGAGATGAGGTTGTAATGTTCTTCGCCGGTTTTGTCGTAGAGCAGGATGCGGGTTTGGAGGGCCTGGGCGGCGAGCTCGGGGGTGATGGTCTCCCCGGTAGAGGCCGCGAGTTGGGCGGTAGATTCGAGCGCATTCAGGGCGTTGCGGGCGTCGCCGTTTGTATAATTCGCGATTTGTGCGAGTGCGGCGGGGTCGGCTGTGAGGTGGAGCGCGCCGAGGCCGCGCTCGGGATCGCGGAGGGCTCGCTCGAGCAGGGCTGTGATTTCCCCTTCGGAAAGCGCGTGGAGGGTGTAGACGCGGCAGCGGGACAGGAGCGCGGCGTTGATTTCGAACGATGGATTTTCGGTGGTCGCGCCGATGAGGCGGATGGCGCCGCGCTCGACGTAGGGCAGAAAGGCGTCCTGCTGGGCGCGGTTGAAGCGGTGGATTTCGTCGATAAACAAGAGGGTGCGTGTGCCGTAGGCTGCGGCGCGCTCGGCCTCGGCCATGACGGCTTTGATCTCCTTGATACCTGAGAGGACGGCGGAAAACTCGACGAAAGTCGCGGCGGTGGACGCGGCAATGATCTTGGCGAGGGTGGTTTTACCGACGCCGGGAGGGCCCCAGAAGATCATGGAACCCGCATCATCGCGCTCGATTTGCGAGCGAAGGGCCATGCCGGGGAAGAGCAGATGGGCTTGACCCGCGAACTCGGCGAGCGAACGGGGGCGCATGCGCTCGGCGAGCGGGGCCGCATGGGAGGGAGCGGACGGCAGGGGTCCGCCGGGAAAAAGGCTCATGCGAGCTCCGATGGCGCCCCGCGCTGCCGCGCGGCTTCGTAAAGCAAGAGGCTGCCCGCGACGGCGGCGTTAAGACTTTCGACCGGGCCGGGCATGCGGAGCGAGATGCGCTCATCGCAGGCCCCGAGCTCGGCAGCGGAAAGGCCCGCGCCTTCGTTGCCGATCCACAAGGCGGCGGGCTGGTGAAAGGCGGCGTCGAGAGGTCCCCGCCCGCCGCTCGCAACGGCTGCGTAGGAGCGAATGCGATGCGGGCGGAGGAGTGCGGCGGCATCGGCGGCATCGCGGGCCGGGACAAGCGGCAGGCGAAATGCGGAGCCGACGGAAGCGCGCAACGCTTTGCCGCTCCAGGGAGTGGCTGTACCCGCCAGCAGGATAGCCGCTGTCGCGCCAAAAGCTTCGGCGGAGCGCAGCAGCGTGCCGACGTTGCCGGGATCCTGCAAAGCGGCGAGCACGAGCACCAGGGGTGGAGACGCAGGCCCGAATCGGGTTAAAAAGAGCGGTCGTGAGCTTTCGCTCGCGAGAACCCACGTCTGAGCCACCCCAGCGAGCAAAGACCGCTCGCCGGGGACCCCGGAATCGAGACGTGGGGCACCCGTGTTTGCTGGTGATTCGGCGATGGAGCGTGGGGGCGGAGCCGGGACCAGGGCAGCGATGCCTTGCGGGTTTTCGGTTTCGGTCGCGCTTGCGAACAAGGCTGGGGAGAGTGTGAGCAGCTCCGTTTCGGCGGGCAGGGTTGGCAGCGCGGCGAGCAGGGCGTCGTTTCCGGCGCGGAGAAAAACCGCTGCCGGGACAAACCCGCTGCGTAGTGCTTCGGTGAGCAGGTGCAGCCCTTCAAGGGCGATCAGCGGCTTTTCCGAAGCGCGCGCGAGCGCGGGCGGGCGGCGCAAGGCGGCGCGCAGGGCCTTGACCCAGCGATTCGCGGGACTCTGTACAATGCGGATACGTGCCTGGAGCTCTGGGCGCATCGGAGCGATTGTAGCGGTTCGGCGCGGCCGCCTGCCTCCGGTCTCACTACTTTCCCAACCTGTGGAGTTGATGTGTCGGCAGAGATTTTGCGCATGCATCCGGATGAACCGGAAGCGGATCGCGTGCGGTATGTAGTGCGGTGCCTGGAGAGCGGGCAGGTGGTGGGCATGCCTACCGACACGTTTTACGGCCTGGCCGTGGACCCCGTGAACCTGCGCGCGGTCGAGAGCATTTACGAGATCAAGTCCCGCGTGAAGCACAAGCCCTTGTCGCTGCTGATCGCGAATGTCGCGCAGGCGTACGAGCTGGCGCGCGAGGTGGGGGCGAATTTCGACAAGCTGGCGGAGAAGTTCTGGCCCGGGCCGCTGACGGTGATCGTAAAGGCAAGCTCGCGGCTGCCCTTGCGCTCTACCGCGAACACGGGCAATGTGGCGCTGCGGATTCCGGATGCGGCGATTCCGCGGGCCGTCGTCGAAGCCTTCGGGCTGCCGGTTACCGCGACCAGCGCGAACCTGCGTAACGCGCCGGAGTGTACCTATGCCAACTGTGTGCGGGACCAGATCGGCGACCGGATTCCGTTGATCGTGGATGGAGGGCCGACGGGGCGGGCGCTGCCGACGAAAATCGTGGATCTGAACAAAGTCGAAGCGAACTCTAAAATACTACGCGAAGGGGCGATCCCGACCTATAACATCGCGCTGGCGCTGGGGCGTTAGAAGCGCCCGGACGATGCGATGCGGGCGCAGGATTTACTGAGGGACACCATCGGTACTGTTGCGGCCCCGCTCCAGGCGGATTACTTTAATCTCGCGAGTATGAATGTAGGCGGTGGCGTGAGCGTAACGGCGGTGGCGGACCGTGCAGATCGGCCCCGGAAAAGCCGCGCTATTTGGGCCCAGATCGTGGTGGTTGCGGCCTTTGCGGGTCTTCTGGCCTGGGTTGCGCATGTGTACGACGGGATCCTGTATTACGCGACGCACGAAGAGGCGCAGCCGGCGGAGGCAATCGCTGTTTTTGGGGCGGCCGAGTATGACGGGCGGCCGTCGCCGGTGCTGCGGGCGCGCTTGATGCACGGTCTGCGGCTATACCAGGAAAAGCTGGCGCCGCTGGTGATTACGCTCGGCGGCGGCGAGGGCGGCGAGGCCCACTCGGAGGGCGGCGTGGGCGAGGATTTTCTGCTGGCGCGCGGGGTGCCGGAGCGGGCCATCATCGCGGAAACCCGGAGCCGGGACACGCGGGAGTCGGCGGCGCGGCTTGCGGCGATTGCGCGGGCGAATGGGATCCATCGGGTGATCGCGGTCAGCGACGGGACGCACCTGTTCCGGATCCGGGCGCTGTGCGAGCGGGCGGGGCTCACGGTATTTACCTCGCCGCGCCAGCAGGCTGTGCCTTTGTCGCTGGGGGCGCGGGTGCGCCGGGTGGCGCACGAGGTGCTGAGCTATACGGCCTGGCGGTTGGGGCTTTTGCGCTAGCGGGTGGGTCGGCTTCTTTGCAATGCGGCAAGCGCGGATTCTTCGCTTTCGCGAAAAAGAACCCACGTCTCAAAATCGAGACGTGGGGCACCCGTGCTCTTGCGAAGCCCACGTCGTCTGGAGATTAAGACGTGGGGGTACCCGTGCTCTTGCGACTTCCACATCCGTACTGGTCACGACATGCCCATTTTCAACGCGAGACGTAGGGCACCCGGGTTGCTCTGAGTGCCGTGCGCAAGGACGGTGATTTACAATCGACCAGCGGCCGAGGCTGCTGTACGCGCGGCTGCTCCCGTCGAGTCGCGCCAGTTTTTTGGAGTGAGGGTACACAAGAGTGCGACGCATTGCAGGACTTGCCGCCGGGCTGCTGCTGGTGGCGGGAGCTACCGGTTGTGGCAATAAATAC
>CAXTVG010000123.1:0-6412 GCA_964247505.1 uncultured Acidobacteriaceae bacterium | reverse complement strand
AAGCGGGCGGCGACTGGCATCGCGCGCACACAATCGCGCAGGATGTGCAAACTCCCGACGGGGCCTGGGTTCACGCCTATCTGCACCGCAGGGAAGGCGACGACGCGAATGCCGCCTACTGGTACCGGCGCGCCGGGAAGCCGCGCAGCCGGGAACCGTTCGAGCAGGAGCGCGAGGCGATCGTCGCGGCATTACTTTCGAGTGGCAGCTAGCGAAATAGGCCAGTTGGCCCGATCAGGCCGTTGCTAGACTTGAAACGATCTTCAGCAGAGTGCGAAGCGGGAACAGGATGGGCCAGACGAGCGGCCTAACCGGCGTATCCCGCGATCAACGGGCGTACGCCGGTTCCAATGCTGGAGGTGGCCGATGGATGGAACTTCATCCAACTGGTTGCATTTGGTGGTGAGAGTCGTCATTGACTGGCGATTTCTCGTTGCCGTTGTAGCTTTGGCTCGACTACGGCGAAAGCGGTAGTCCAAACGCTCTTCGGTGGGCTCGCATCCATCGAGGGGCACTCACGCCTTCACGCCCTATTGGATGCTGCACCGGCCGGAAAGTCAACCAAAAGCTTTGCCCCAAACTGCGACAGCTACGCCTTTGCGGAAAACGCCGAGATCGCCGATGCCTCATCGTCCTTCACGTCAAATACCGTGTACAGCTTGGTGATCTGCAAAAGATCGTGCACCTTCTTGGTCAGGCCCAACAGCTTCAGCTCGCCGCCCGCGTTTTTCACGCTGGTGTAGGCGCTCACCAGCTCGCCCAGCCCGGAGCTGTCGATGTAGTTCACGTCGCTCAGGTTCAACAAGATATTCTTCTGGCCCTTGGCGATCAGTTCCTTGATGGAATCCCGGAGTTGAACCGAGCCTTCGCCGAGAACAATCCGGCCGCTCAGGTCGAGAATCGTGACTCCGTCTACTTGCCGCGTGTGCAGCTTCATGCTCATGTGCGTGCATCTCCTTGCTGGTCTGGGGTATGGCTAAGATACTTGATAAGCGTGAGTTCCGTCCCGGGCTCAAGCTGCCGGAAATGCACTTCGTCCATAAATGACCGGATCAGAAAAATTCCACGGCCCGAGGAGCGCAACAGGTTTTCCTCGGCCAGCGGGTCGGGCAGCGACGCCGGATCGAGTCCCTGGCCCTGGTCGGCGACCGAGAACACCAGCGACCGCCCGGTGTTTTCCATGCTGGCTCGAATCGACTTCGCCGCATCCCCCTTGTTGCCGTGAAACACCGCATTCGCGGCCGCTTCACGGACCGCCATGCTCACGTTGAAGCGCGCGTCTTCGTCGAGGCCCGCTTCTTCGGCGAGCTGCCCCGCGGCTTGCTCCACCCGGTCCACGCTGGCCAGCGAGGAATCGAGCGTCAACGTGATCCGGCCTTTCGCGGTTTCCGGCAAGGGCTCTCCCGTTTCTCTAGACCTGTTCCCGAAGTCTCGTGCGTGGAGTCGCCCGTGTCAAGCGGGAAACGCTTAGAGCAGCTTGCCCGCCGCCAAATCGCGGATCAATGTCCGGTCCGCGGCCAAAAAGTCATATGCCGGCAGGTTGCGCAGCTCGCACCACCGCATCTGCTGAAAGATGTTGTTGCAGAGCTCCCCGTCGAACTGGTGGACGACGAAGAATTGCAGATCCACCGCCCCGCCCGATCGGTACGTATGCCGCATGCGCAGGATGCGGGAGCCGATCTGCGCCCGGATGCTCAGCTCTTCGTCGAGCTCGCGCCGCAGCGCTTCCTCGGCCGTTTCGCCCGCTTCGATCTTGCCGCCGGGGAACTCCCACTTATGCGCCATGGGCTGGTCGGCGCGCCGCTGGCAGATCAGCACGGAGTCGCCGCGCAGAATCAGCGCCGCCGCCACATACCGGACGCCTTTACCCTCGGGCTGGCTCGCCGGGCCCGGCTGCCGGAAAACCTCTCTCATGTCGCGTATGCTTCCGGCATCCATGCAAGTCTTTGATTCACAAAGCGCGTCCAGGGTCCGCGTTCGGGGCAAATCAGCTTGCATGCTCCGACTTTGCCGTAAAAACCGCCGCTGCCCGAGGCCAAAACGCCGTCCACCCCGCGTTTTCGGCGTGGGCGAGCAGGGCTGGGGTCGGGTTTACCGGGTAGGGATGGCGGGCGATCTGGAGCATTTGCAAGTCGTGCACGGAGTTGCCGAAGACCGCATCCGGGTGCGCGAGGCCGGCTTCGCGCAGTGCGACCGCTTTTTGCTCGTCCGTCGGCACCGCGAGCAGACGGTCGGTCACAATGCCGCTGTCCACCTGCACGCGAGCAGCCAAGATGCGGCTCGGAGGGATGCCGAAGCGCTCCACCACCGCCGCTTCAATCACCCAGTCACAGGTGGAAGACACCGCCCAAAGCTCCGCGCCGGCAGCTCGCAGCCGGACTACCAGCTCCTCCATCTCAGGGAAGATCAGCGGCAGGGTGTATGCCTCGACAAAGCGCGCCGCGGCTTCACGGACCACACTTTCCCGGAGCCCGGCGTACACCTGGACCATCTCGCCGCAAATGGTTAACTCGTCCACTTCGCCCGCGCAGTAAGCACGGTAACGCTCGCGCAGCCACGCGGCCTTTTCCGGAGCGATCGGGCCTTTGTCGAGGGTCCACTCCATAAACCCGGTGCCCGCGTCGGGGCTCCACAGCGTTCCGTCACAGTCGAACACGGCGACTCGGGGCTTGCGCACCAGAACATCGTCTACCCAGCCCACCGGCTACACAGCCCGCGTGTGCAGCTGGACGTCGATGTTGCCGCGCACCGCATTCGAGTACGGGCAAACCTCGTGCGCCTCCGCCACCAGCTTTTCGGCGTCGGCCTGCGACAGACCGCCTACCTCAATCCCGAGCGCGACGCCAAGCACAAACGGCCCGGCTTCGGTTGAGCTCAGGGTCACGGTCGCATCCACCGCCGTGCCCTGCAGCTGCAGCCCTTGCTGGCGGGCCAGGTACATCATCGCGTTCTCAAAGCAGGCCGCGTAGCCCGCGGCAAACAGCTGCTCCGGATTGGTCGCGCCCTCGCTGCCGCCCAGGCTTTTTGGCATTGCGAGTTTCAGGTCCAGCAATCCATCGGATGAAACCACCGAACCCGCCCGGCCGCCCTCGGCCCGCACCTTTGCCGTATAGAGAAGGCTCATGTTTCCGCTCCTTGCGCTAGCCGCGCTCTCGCTAGTGTAGCGGGCGAGTGTGCCTCCTGTGTCACGGCGTGCAATGCTTTTTGCATCCCCGCGGAGCATCGGAGCGCCCATACTACTTGCATGAACGACGGGGGCGTGGTCCTGCGGGAGTACCTCAGCTTTCTGCGCGTCGAGCGCGGGCTGCAGCCGCTTTCTGTCGAGGCCTACGCAGCCGACCTCCGGCAGTTCGCCGAGCACCTCGGGGGCCGCACATTCGCCCAAGCCACCGGCGAAGACATCGCCGCGTTTTTGCTCGCGCTCAGCACGCGCGGCATTTCTCCCCGCGCCCGCGCGCGCAAGCTATCCAGCCTGCGCGGCCTTTTCCGCTGGCTGCTACGCTCGGGCGCCGTGACCGGCGACCCTACCGAGCACGTAAGCCCGCCCGGCGGCTGGAGGGTTCTCCCCAAAGCTCTCCCCGAGTCGCGTGTCGCCGAAACGCTGGCTGACGCGGACCGGCGCATCGCCCTAGCGGAACCGGGCCTGGCCCGGGCCGAAGCCATCCGTGATAGTGCCATGCTCGAGCTGCTCTACGCCGGAGGGCTGCGCGCCTCGGAGATCACAGCCCTTACCGTCGCGAGCCTCAACCTCCCAAGCCTTCAGTTGCGAGTCGTGGGCAAGCGCGACAAGGAGCGGTTGGTTCCCATGGGGCGCGCCGCCGTCCTCGCGCTGGAGCGCTACCTCGCCGAGGCCCGGCCGCTGCTGTACGCCGCCAGGCGGGGATCGCGGGAAACGCGCCTTTTTCTTTCCGCCAAAGGCGGCCCGCTCACCCGCCAGTTCGTGTGGAAGCTGGTCAAGCAGGCCACCGGCGGCGCTGCCAGCCCGCACGCGCTGCGCCACAGCTGCGCGACGCATATGGTCGACCACGGCGCCGACCTCCGCACTGTCCAGACCGTGCTGGGCCACGCCGACATTGCCACCACGCAAGTCTACACCCACGTGGCGCTCGGGCGCCTCCATGCCGTGCACCGGGCTTTCCACCCGCGCGAGCAGCGCCCCGGAGTCCAAAGGAGACCCGAATGAGGTTACGGGCAACTGCACGGGTGCCCCATGCCCGACTCTTTCGACTCAATCCACGGGTGCCCCACGTCTTGATTTTGAGACGTGGGTCGCGGTGAGGCCCATGTCTCGGAAAGCAGCCCCCGGCAATCGACCGCGTGCTTCGGCTTCTGCCCTTTCCGAACCTCTAGCCAATTTCCTGACTATGCTGGAGCACGAGCGCAACGCGTCGGCCCACACCCTGCGGGCCTACCGGCGCGAGCTCGGGGACTTCGCCGCTTTCCTGGAGCACGCGCTCGGCTTGGCAGCAGCTTCGGCTATCACGCACGCCCATGTGCAGGCTTTCCTGGGCGAGCTGTACGCGCGCAAGCTGGCCCGCAGCTCGGTTGCCCGCGCGCTCGCGGCCATTCGCGCCTGGTGCAGGTGGTTGGTGCGCGAGGGCGTCCTCCAGCACAATCCCGCGGCGCTGGTGGCCACCCCGCGCCTGCCGCAGCGGCTGCCCCGCGTCCCGTCTGCAAGAGAGCTCAACGCCGCCATGGATGCCGCCGCCCCCGCCGAAGCAGCTGCCTGGCCCGAGCGCGACCTGCTCATTCTCGAGCTGCTGTACGGCTGCGGCTTGCGCAATGCCGAGCTCGCCGCGCTCGACCTGAGCTCCGTTGACGCCGCTGGAGAGCTGCTGCGGGTGCGCGGCAAGGGCCGCAAGGAGCGCCTGGTGCCCTTTGGCGCATCGGTTGCGCGGGCCTTGTCGCGCTACCTTCCCACCCGGGCCGCGGCGCTCGAGAAAGCGCACCTGCGCGAGCATGCCGCGCCCGCGCCGGGGGGCTCGCTTGCTAGCCAACTAGCGGAGGATACAGGCCCGCTGCTGCTTCCTCGCTATGTCGCCCCGCACGCGCGGCAAGCGGGCACGGTCCCGCGCCTGACAACCCGCTCCATCGGCCGCATTTTAAAGAACCTGGCCATCGCCGGAGGCTTGCCCGCGGAAACCCACCCCCACACCCTGCGCCACGCTTTCGGAACTCACCTGCTGGAAGAGGGTGCCGACCTTCGCGCCATCCAGGAGCTGCTCGGCCACGCGCGGCTCTCGACTACGCAGCGCTATACCCATCTGACGCTCGGGCAAGTCGCGGCGGTGTACGACAAAACCCACCCCAGGGCGCGCTGAGGCAGGTGCGCTGACGTTGGAAAGCTCTTTTTCCCCAGCTTCAGCAATCAACACGGGTGCCCCAGGTCTCGATTTTGAGACCTGGGTTTTCGTGAGCGAAAGCTCACGACCGCACTGGCAGCTGCCCATAAGAGAAGACCGTCTCAGCCGATGTGATTTTCGGAGCGAAAACGCGCCCCGGCCCGCGTGCAGTATGCTTGCTGCGTTCCCGGACGCGGGTTCTGAGAGGTTTGTTTTGCCCCGAGCGCTTGTTATTTCGCTGATAACCCTGAGCACCGCCGCAGCCCACGCGCAAACCGCCGCCGCGACACCCCCGCCCGGCCCGCAGGCCGACACGGCCGTGGTCTCGGCTGACGGCACCGCGCACATCACCCGCGTTGTCCCGCTCCCGTCGGTGCTGAGCCCGGAAGCCCGCGCCGCCTGGAGTAAGCCGGGAACCGACGCCCCCAATATGGACCCGGACGTGATCAAGCGCCGGGCCGCGACCCAGGCTTGGCAGAACGGGGCAGGGAAGAAGTCCGCGGCCGTGTACCCGGTCAAGATCACGGAATCGACCATGGCCGGGGTGCCGGTGCATCTGGTCGATCCGCCACCGAGCGGGCATGCCGGCCCCGTCTCCGGTCCGGGGCAGGGTGCTGATCCCCTGCATTTCTCCGCTCTTGCAGCGCCCGCGGGCATGATCAACGGCCTCGGGTTGAGTGAAGCTCCGCACACAGACCGCGTTCTGATGTGCGTCCACGGCGGCGGGTTCGACTCCGACTCGGGCTCCCTCACCGAGTCCATCCCCATCGCAAACCTCACCCGCACCCGGGTCGTTTCGGTCCTGTACCGGCTCGCCCCGGAGCACCCCTACCCCGCCGCGCTCGACGACGCGGTCGCGGTCTACAAGGAGCTGCTCAAAACCTACAAGCCCGCGAAAATCGCCGTTTTCGGCACCTCCGCCGGGGCCATCCTCACGGGCGAAATCGCCGCGCGGCTCAAGCAGCTCAAACTGCCCGAGCCCGGCGCGCTCGGCATCTTTTCCGGCCTCGGCAACTTTACCGGCACCGCCGACTCAGGCGCCCTGTTCACGCTCGGCGGCTTCACCGGCC
>CAXTVG010000122.1:0-6426 GCA_964247505.1 uncultured Acidobacteriaceae bacterium | reverse complement strand
CTTAAGCCTGAGCAGGGCTATTTATACGGCAGAACAACAGCTTCCCTCGGAGGCGTTCGCTGGGGTTACGGCGGAGCATCCCGTACCGCTGGCCCGGCTGCAGTCTGAACTCTCCCCTTACGAAGTCTTGATCGAGTACGTGCTTGCGGCACCCCATTCCTATGCTCTCGCGGTCACCCGCGACTCGGTCCATGCGTATGCCCTGCCTTCCAGGTTTGATCTGAGTAGAGCCGCCAGCCAGTACCGTCGTGAAATCAGCAGCCGCACCCTGAAGACCGTTTCAGCTGCCGGCTCTGATCTTTACAGAACACTTTTGGCGCCCATCCATGAATATGCTTCGAAAACGAATGTTCTCGTCGTGCCGGACGGAGAGCTTGACCTAATTCCTTTTGCTGCTCTCCCCGAGGAGTTCGGGTATGTTTTGAACACGCATATGGTCAGTGTTCTACCTTCTGGGACAGTGCTAGACGTCCTGCGCCGGAGACAGCGTCAGCACGATGAGGAACCGGATTTAGGGTACTTGGGAGTTGCAGCGTGGACAGAGGGCAGGAGCTTTGGAAAGGCCATGCTTCGTGGATTGGAAGGTCTTTCGATGAGCAATCTGACCCCGCTACCAAATAGCAAAGCTGAAGTGGAAGCCGTGGCGACAGAGTTCGCAAAGCCGACCACCATGCTGCTCGGCACCGCGGCCACCGAAACGCGATTCAAACAGCTCCCTCTCCTGCGCTACAACGTACTTCACCTTGCGCTTCATGGGTATGCCGATCCAGAATACCCGGATCGTTCAGCTCTGGTCTTCGCGCCCGAAACTGGAAGCGCAGATGATGGACTCTTGCAGATGCGCGAGATTCGTCAGCTGCATCTTCAAGCAAGTCTCGTAACGCTTTCAGCATGCGATACCGGGGTGGGCCCTGTAGGTGCCGCTGGCATTGACGATCTTGGAGATGCTTTTATTGAAGCCGGGGCATCATCGGTCGTGTCGACTCTTTGGGCGCTTGATGACCAGGCCGTAAAGCGGTTGATGGTCTACTTTTACGCAAATCTCGCACACGGCCAAGAGAAGGCTGCCGCGTTGCGCAATGCACAGCTTGCACTGTTGGACGAGGGATCGCGACCTTATTACTGGGCCAGTCTGGAGCTGGTGGGCGAGCCGGCTGGAACGCTTCACCTGCATGACAGCCCTCACATAGCACAACTGGCTTCGACTGCCGGCGCGTCGCCTTCCTTGTCTCTGCACTGATTGCTTTAGCGTTGGTATGCCCGTTCCCGCGCCAATCCACGTCTCCGTCGTCCGCTGCAAGCGCTGCGCCGAGATCATCCCTTCTCAGACCCAAACTGTGCCGGAGCAGTCAGTCGTAATTCTCTGCCCTCTCTGCCGCGAGCGCCGCCAGTACCGTCCATCTGAGGTGTTCCTCGGCTCGCCTTCCTACCGGCTTCGCGCCCTCATGCAGAATCCGGTTCGCTGATGAGTTTGGACGTTGGACGTCGGCGGCTATACCCAGAAACCAGACTGGCCAAAACTCGGCCCTTCCCTGCTCATCGCCTCCTCGCTCATCCTCGCGATCCGCACCACGAAATGGACCGCAGCGGCGCGCGGAACAGCCAGCGAGCCCGAGTACGATGCCGAGGTCGCCTACGCCGTCCGCCTCGCCGGGACGGACGCTAATTGGGAACCGTCCAGAACTACCAGCGTATACAGCAAGAAGAAAGGGTAAACCCAACACAGTTGTTGAGTTTACCCCTGACCAGCACGTCCAGATGAGAGCAGCCGGGGTCTCTGGACGCCGAGCTCGCGAAGGCTCAGGAGCAGGTGATGCGCGAACTGGAGGAGCGCAACGGCAAGTGGCTCGACTCGGAGATCGAGAAGCTGGACCGCTGGACCGAGGACCTGAAGTTTGGCCTGGAGCAGGAGATCCGACGCGCAGACAGCTCGCTACAGAAATCCCGACAATGATCCTCGTGGAGTCTGGTTGCAAGGTGACAACGGAACCGCGAAAAGCGGCTCTGATGACGCACGTTTTGAGATCACTCTTCCATCTGGGCGAACAGTGCGTCCACCATCCGGGAACTTCTGGAGGTTCTCTAGCGCGGGAGGCTGGAGATGTGCCTTGCGTGTGGGCGTGATTACTCTGAGAAAACAGTCCTCCCTGTGATCCGGCACTTCTGCGTTCTTCCTGCTGCTTCCCTATTCCACACCCGCAGTGGGCTGGAAGATGTGATCTCAGTTATCGTAAAAAAGAACACTTTGTGGGTTCGCCTCTGTCCACTCCTCAAAAGAAGGAAGGGCGATCTCCTTCACTATTTCCTGCTTGAGGGCCCGCATCAGTTCAAAGCGACGCTGATCAGGAGATATTCTGTTCAACATTGTTGCGTAGGCCGGTTCCTTCCGCAGTCGACTGGAAACCTCCGATAGTCGCTTTGAGAGGAGCTCGCCTTTAAGCTGCTGTTCTATGACCTCCTCGGCCTGAGCCATACACCACGTCCGATATTCCTCCCGCAGCTGAAAATCTGCGAATTCACGGGCGTCCTCGGCTGCCCGTTCCTGCTCAATTTCCAGACGACGCTTGTTCTCCTCCTGTCTCTCGCGTTTCGTTTTGAATGACGGCGGAATCTTCTGCCCGCCCTCAATGAAGCTGATCAGGAAACCCGCGGGATTCTTGATCTTCTTCGTTCGATCAGCCTCTGTTTGGTAAGTCACATACTCGATCCGATCGAGCAGTCCGTTCGGCTCGTGCTTCCTCACCAACTCAGCGGCCTTTGTGGGGCTAATTCCCTGCTCGACCAGGGCTGACTTTGCGAGTTCACAAAGCTCCGGCAGCGGGGCGGCATCACGCGGAGTGGCAGCCAGTGCCAACTGCCTGCGCTGAGTGAGGGAGAGCACCTCCTTCATTGCGGAGCCTGGGACCAGGATGAGCTTGTAGCCAGCTTTCGAGGACATCGGTTTGATGTCCCAGCTTTTGAGATAACCGATTTCAACCAAATCTTTTAGCGAGAGTCCCATTGTCTCGCGAATCTTGGAGGCGTGATCGTAGGCGCGAACATTCAGAAGCGCACAGAGTTCGGCGTAGTCCTTCTCGACCTCCTTGCCTTTGCTTGCGAAAAACCACAAGTAGAGGTAAACGAATATGCCCTTCGCCGTGGGACGGACTAACTTGCGGTACATGTTGAAGTCTTCTGGCACTACAAACGATTCATTGAGGTTTTCTAGTAGCCAATCTTCCAGTTCAACCTCAAAGGTGTCTACCTTGTCGGAGTGGTCCAGCTTGCTCGATCCGACTCGCGTAAAGCTGCGAAACACGTGAACAGTCTTGTTCATGTAGCGCTTCCGAGCGGATGAATAGATCACCTGCTCCGAGGTAATCGTAGTGTCGGCCATGCGCTGGCCCCAGCTATTCAGGGCTTCATAGTTTTCTCCAGAATCGCATTGTCCCAGTACCCTGAGCAGGCTATAGCCAGAAAAACGGATCGGGTTTTGAATCAGACCTGTCTTCACCTTCATTTCCATGAGCAGCTTCATGAAGCCCATGTACTTGTCTCGATCCGCGGTAGATGGCAGCCCCAACACGTCAGAGGAACGGAATTCGGCCGACACCCTGATTTTCTTGCCGTCCCTGTTGACCCACTGCTCAATGCGTCTGCTCGAGGCCACCTGTTTGCCGCGCCTTTCGTGGGCCCCGAAAAATCCGATCTGAAGAAGGTTCTTTTCAAATCGGATGAGATCAACAGCATCAGGCTGCGTTATGAGGGTGGGTTCGAGCAATGCTTTTTGTTCAGCCATCGGTACCCCTGTCCTGGTGTTTGCTGCCTGTAATATTGCTCTGGGAAACAAATCCTGTAAATCAACCTAAAACACTGTGGAAAACGGCAAACGCTTAAAACATCGGGTGATAACCAAGATTATTTTCCAACCGGCTGCGGACTAATTTCCAGCCAACTGCGGACTGTGTACCGCTCCGCTGCGGACCATCATTTCCGGTCCGCTGCGGATGTTTTTCCAATCGGCTGCGGGCTTTTTTCCAATCGGCTGCGGAGAGTCTTCCAGCCGGCTGCGGAACCAAGTGTATAGATGGGATTCTGATTACCCAATAGGCATGAGGTTGGGGTCTCTCCCGAACTAGGATCCGTCAATCTGCCCAAAGCTCCGCAGTCGGCTGGAAAAGCGCCATCCGAGCAGTCAGTCGGTCCCCAGTGGCTGGAAACAGACTTCTGACTGGCTCCAGGTCCGTTCGCGATGGTCAGAAACCCGCAGCGGGATGGAAATATACCCTTGTGAACCGGAAAAAGCACCCAGTAAGCTGGAAGAATCAGCGCAAGAGTATACGGAATTCAGGATGAGAATGTGACCTGTGGCATGGCAGGTTTCCAACGGACGCTCGGGAACCTTCCAGTCGACTGCGGGTCCACTAAACCTCGTCGAACCCGCAGCCGGCTGGAACGAGGTGTTCACCGTTGTTCCTGCTCAGGGTGATGAGAACGAAAGTAGTCGACCGCGAGCACAACGAACTCGCCAATGTTTTTCACAGGGCTGTTTGGATCCTGAATGAGCCGGGATGCTTCACGGAGGATGCGATCCTTTTCTTCCTCTGTGACTTTTAGATTCAGCTGGATATTCGCCCCGCGGCTTCTAAGACGTCGACCGTCTATCTTCTCGTGATGCCTTCCCTCGAACCCGAACTCGCGTCCGGCGATTACCGACGCCTGCGTGGTTGCAGCATCCATTTTTGGTCGAGGGGGCAACTTGTCAAGCCCACTTGTGAAATCCAGCTTTACAGCTGAGCGCGCCTCAGGCATACGAATGCTCCTCATCGGTTGTCACGGTGCCGATCAGAATGTCGCGAATTTCCTTGGCAAAGGTTTCGGCATTCGCGATAGCTGCTGCGGGGTTTTTAGCCTCGCGTTCGTTCAAATTGTAGATGCTGCCCCCTAGAGCAAAAGGCACCTTGAATGCCGAACGCTCCACCATGCCCGTCCTGAGCATTGGAATGCTGTTCTCTCTCATCTGCGTGCAGATATCTCGCATCCCCCTGTCCACGATTACCGGGGAGGTTTGAGACAGGAACACTCGAAACGGGATGGCGCGACGAAAGATCGATTCCTGCTTGCGTATCACCTTGATGACATTAACGGCCTCATCGGCATCCAGTCGATTGCCTTTCATAGGGATCAGCACGAGGTCGGCCCGCCCGATCGCAACTGAGACCTCTTCATTCCGACTACCCTCCAGATCAACGATGACATAGGGGTCGACAGCTGAATCGATGATGTCGGCTACATCCGTTCTGAAGGCTGTCTTGACTGAAAGTCCTGTAGGCACCCCGTCCGGAAAACGCCTGGACCAAACTGCGAGCGGAGCGTTAGGGTCGGCGTCAATCAAGGTTGTTGCAGCGCCATGATGTGTCAATACCGATGCGAGCGTCAGAGCGGATGTTGTTTTACCGACTCCTCCCTTACTCGAAGCAAATACGATTACCTGCATGCATTCTCACTTCCTGGTCGAACCTGCTTTGGCTGGTGACCCGTTCGCAGGGTAGCCAATAGCTACTTGGTAGCTATTCCACTTTTTCTTTAGGGGCAATGTTCAAGGCCTTCGTACCATTGGGATATCGAGTAGCTTCCCAGTTGGAAATGAGTAGCTAGTCGGTATCGGCCTATTCGGACCCCTTCGCAAGAACTCCTTCACCCTTATTTCGACTGTACCTGATTTTGGCGGTACGCGCTAGATATTGAGTAGGTACCGGGTAACCATAGGGCTACCGAGTACCGACCCGGTAGCTACTGACGCCCCCCCCAGAGATGAGTCGAAGGGCTTCGCAGGACCAGCAATCGGCGGTGACGCCCGATTCTCCCCGAGTCTAGCGATGTATGCCAGCACATACCATTAGAATTATAGAGTCGCGCAACAACACACTTCCGTTGTGCCGGAAACAAAGCCAGTTCCCAATGCGAAACCCACTTGGGCGCTTGAAAGCTAGTAGCTACCCAGTGGCTATTTGGTAGCTATCACATAGCTACCAAGCAGCTACCTTAAGGCTGTAACCCGGCTTCTCATCCATGGTTGATCCTTTCGTACGGCTGTACATACGCTACCCCGCCTAATCGGGAGCCCAAAATCTCAGGTGTCGACCCGCTGAAGCAAGATAGGCGTAAAAGGCCGAAACTGCGCGAGCAGCACGGCGCGGCTGCGGGCGAGCTCGAGCAGCGCCAGGAGCAGCGCCGCGGACGCCTCGGGCTGAGGTCGGGCCCAAAACCACGGCTCGGTCGAGATGCCGCGGCTGGGCTCGAGCCCGCCCAAACGCGCGAGAACCTCGGCCAAAGCCGCTTCGACGGTCCACGGCTCGGTGGAGACCAGAGACGAGCCCTGCGCATACCCTTGGGCCGCTTCGACCGCCCTGCGGGCAGCCAGCAGAACGTCTTGCACCGTGGGCG
>CAXTVG010000121.1:0-6438 GCA_964247505.1 uncultured Acidobacteriaceae bacterium | reverse complement strand
CCCGTAATTTCCTGTAGGTTCAGGTCGTGCTCCCGCGCCATTTTGCGCACCAGGGGCGAGGACCGCAGCTTTTCTTCGTTCGCGGGCTGTGCAGGCGGGGCAGCAGTTGGCCCGCTGGGCACGGCAGACGGCTTGCCTTCGATTGCCGGGGGCGCTCCTTTGGCGGGTTGGGCGACCGCGCCCGTTGCGGCACCAGCAATCACGGCAACTGTTGTGTTGACCTGCACGGTTGCGCCGGCTTCGGCCTTGATCTCGCGCAGCACGCCAGCGACCGGTGCCGGGATTTCTGCGTCTACCTTGTCGGTCGAGATTTCGAAAAGGGGCTCATCGCGCTCGATTTTGTCGCCAACATTTTTGAGCCATTTCGTGATCGTGCCTTCAAAGATGGATTCGCCCATTTGCGGCATGACCACGTCGGTTGCTGCCCCGCTTTGCCCGCTCGTCTTTTCGGGTTCGGCCGGGACTGAGTCGGCCTTGGGCGCGGCCGCTGTGTTGCCGCCGGCTTCGCCGATCACGGCGACCACTGTGTTGACCTGCACGGTGGCTCCCGCTTCCGCCTTGATCTCTGTCAGGGTGCCGGCTACGGGCGAAGGAATTTCCGCATCCACCTTGTCTGTGGAAATCTCGAAGAGCGGCTCATCGCGCTCGACCGGGTCCCCTGGCTTTTTGAGCCATTTTGTCACTGTCCCCTCAAAAATGGACTCACCCATTTGGGGCATCACAACATCGGTCGCCATTCGCTTCTCCCGCCCGGATCTCTTCATCCTGCAAACATCTTAGTGTACGGTATTCGCCGCGCCATGCGAGCCGGGCTGGCAGAAAGGGGCAATGCTTGCCAATTTGTCATGTTTTTGCACGTTTGCCATGTTTTCGCCATCCCATACTCGACACATGTCTATCAAGGAGCACAGCCAATGAGCTTTATGAGCGTTTTATCGTCGTTTGCCGGCCAGGGCGGCCAGTCCCAGCCCTCGCCTGAGCAGCACGCGTCCATCATGCAGTCGCTTTTCCAGCATTTCGGCTCGCAACCCGGCGGCTTGTCGGGCGTGACCGACCAGTTTCGCCAGAATGGCATGGGCAACCATGTCGACTCCTGGATGAACACCCAGCCGGGTCAGCAACCGCAGCAGCTCCAGCCGGACCAAGTAGAGCAGGGGCTTGGACAGCAGCATGTGGACTCGATTGCGCAACATGCCGGAGTCAGCTCCGGGGTCGTTAAGATGGCGCTGGCCGCGGGCTTGCCTATGCTGATGGCGCACCTTTCCCAAGGGTCCGGCCAGCTTCCGCAGCAGGCGACCTCCGGGGGCGGTCTTTCCGGCTTGGCGCAGAGTCTTTTCTCGCGCGCCCTTTAGTCCATATCAAGGAGAACTATGGCAGACCTCGATCAACTCAAGCAGAAGTACGCCCCCGTTCTGAACCTTTTTGAGCATTTTGCTCCGCAAGGCGCACAGTTGCAGCAAGTGGCGCTCGACGGAGTCAAGCTCCTGCTCAAAGGCACGGTTCCGTCCACCGTTCTCGCCAACCGCATTTGGGACACAATCAAGCAAGTTGACCCGGCTTACGCCGACCTGCACCACGAGATCGCCACAACAGGCAGCGGCGAGCAGGCTTACACGATTGCCCCCGGCGATAACCTGTCGAAGGTAAGCCAGTTCTTTTACGGTTCGGCGAATCACTACGAGAAGATCGCGCAGGCGAACAACATCAGTGACCCAAACAAGATCCATGCGGGCCAGCAGATCCAAATCCCGGTCCTGAACTAACTCTGGCTTCCAGTAAGTCAGAGACTTTTATGCGGCCGCTCAAAGCAGAGCGGCTGCATTCGTGTTTCATCAGCGCCTTCGCAAGAAACGGGCCATTTCTGTCGAAGATGCGGCCGGCCGATGATCTCCTAACCGACGGTAGCAGGCCTGCATCGCCGCAAGAGTTGCAGGCAGGCCTGTCTCGTAAAACCGCAAAAACGCCCGTGCAAGCGCGTTTCGCACGGACGTTGCGCGACTCCGCGATCCACCTCACGCGAGCCTGCCGGGCCGTAAAGCCCGCGCCTCCGCGCGACGCATACGCCGGGACGGGAGCGCGGCGATTGCCACAAGTCTTCGCAACTGAGCTCTCGACCGCTCTCGCTCACTCCCTTTGCGAGCACGCGGAATACACTTCACAACAAGCGGAAGTTCCATGGATCAATCGAAAGCAAACACGATTTTGCGTCCCGCCGGCGCACACGACGCTCCGGCCATTGCGCATGCGCACGTGGCTAGCTGGCAGGCCACGTATCCGGGCATGGTTTCGCAGACCTACCTTGATTCGCTCGACGCCCGAGAATTTACTGAGCGCTGGCGCGAGCGCCTCACCGGGCCCTCCGCCATGCAGGTCCACGTCGCCGAGCGGCAGGGTGTTGTTTGCGGATTCGCCGCCGCAGGGCCCAGCCGTGAAACAGTTCCGGGCTTTGCGGCGGAGCTTTACGCCATATACTTGCTTCCAGACGCGCAGCACCAGGGCCTCGGGACGCGCCTGTTTTCAGGCATCGCCCAGGCGCTGGCCGCCGGGGGTCACGGGAGCATGTTTGTCGCCGTTCTCGAGCAGAATCCTGCCCGGCATTTCTACGAGCGTATGGGCGGCGTTCTTTGCGGCGAAGCAAGCATGGAGATCGGCGGGGAATCGCTGACGGAAGTGGCCTACGGCTGGCCGGACCTTAACGCGTTTCCGATCCCCGGCATCTCCCCAGCCGCCCATACTTGAATTCCTTTGTGTGGAGCGCCTCCACACGATCGTTCGTGACAAGTCAATCAGCACAAGCCGACTGCACAGCATTCATGCGGCATCGACAAGGTCAGTTAAAGTTAATTCCATCGGTGAATCGAATGTCAGAAGAAAAGCTGGCCGGCGGCAATGTTGCTGATTCGGTAATTCGCATTGGTTCTACCGTACGCAAACCCTCTACGGTAGCCACGCCTGCAGTACACACTCTCCTCGCCCACTTACACGACATCGGCATCACCGGTGCCCCGCAGGGTTTCGGCTCCGACGATCACGGGCGACAGGTTCTGGAGTTCATACCAGGTCCGATGTGGGACAGAAAGCACCAAACCACTCCAGCCGATCTTTGGAAAGCCGGCGCTCTGATCAGGTCCTTGCACGAAGCGACTGCCTCGTTTACTCCGCCCGCTCTGGCTGAATGGGACGCTCTTTCCGCACCGGACGGGCACGAAATCATTTGCCACAATGATCTAGCTCCGTGGAATCTAGTCTGCGGTGTCGACCGTTGGGCGTTTATAGATTGGGACAACGCCGCACCAGGAACCCGCCTATGGGATCTAGCTTTGGCAACAATCTCCTTTCCGCCTGTTGAACCAAATTGCGACCTTTCCGCGGCAGCAAAAGCCATCCATGCGATCACCGATGGTTATGGCCTCCAACGGTCCGAGTACGGCAAGCTGCTTCGTCTGATGACTGCAAGGGCGCGTGCCGGTTCTGATCTGCTGCTGGAAGGGCGCGAGAACCGGTCAACAACCCTGGGCGAGGCTTTATGCTGAAGGGCACGGCGAGTATTGGGGACCGGTATCTAAATACATCAACCGCCATGCCTCGACTCTGGAAACCATGTTAGTCACTTTGAGCGGTGGCTGACTTAAACCAACGCTCGCCCGGCAATCCCCTCCAGCACTGTCAACGGCGCGTGCTCCGGCGCCACCTGCGCGGCCCGGTCCACCAGGAATGTCTGCTCCAACGCGTACTGCCCGGCCAGCACCGCGTGCGGCACCGTGTCCGTGAACACCATCCAGCTTGACCCCGCAGGAAACCCGAACCGCTCTTTCCGGGACTCCCGCTGCCAGGTCTCGTTCTCTTTCAAGAAGTTATGGAACCGCATCATGAAGTCGTCATACGGCGTCCGCTTCACGCCCGGCAGTGCCGCGCCTAGCCCGACAGCCCGCGCCAGAGCCTTCGCCGTGCGCCCCGCGCTGCTCTCCGGCCGGGGCGCGATCTCCCCGGGCGCGAACTGCTTTACCAGTTCCCGAAACGGCTCGCCCACGACCCAATCCCGCGTCCGCTCCGGGTGAATGTTGTTAAAAAAGCGCAAAATGCGAGCTCCCCCTGTTGGCCGCGTCGGGAAAGCGTCCGTGTGCAGCAGGTCGTTCCGCCGCCGCAGCGGCAAATCGCGGTTCTGCTCCTCCTGCGGCCGGAAACTCGCATAATCCCGCCGTATCCGCCCCGCATACGGGGTCAAAAAGCCGTCCAAAAACGCCGTGACCGCCTCCGAGTACCCCCGCATCACCCCGCGTAGCCGCTCCGCGATTGCCGCATCCCCACCGTCGAGCCCGGTCAGCGCATCCGCCGCGGGCTTGTACGCGATGTTCTTATGCAGCGACGAGCTGGTCTGCTGCCGCCCCTGCAGGAACGCGATATCCTCAGCCGCCAGCGATACCGGCGTTTCGGGAAAAAACAAGATCTTGCCCGCTTCCATTTGCCCGCACCAGGCTCGCTTCTCCTCCAGACTAGCCGCCCGCACCGCTTCCAATCCAAGCTCCACAACCGCCATGCCAATCTCCTCACATCAGCATAGCGCTTTGCTCAAGCACACCGGCTCAGCCAGGCGACGCTGAAAAGCTATAGGCAAAAGGGTGTATTTCGCTGACTTTCGGCGCGCACAGGCCAAAGCCCGACATAGTCCTCACCCTGCAAGGTGATCTTCCATGCGTGTTTGCCCTGTTTGTTTACGACCTATCTAGGTCCAAGTAATCCGGGCAGTGCGCCATTTTCTAAAAGAATAAAAGCTTGTAAACTGACGTCGACTCAAAACACCCCTTCTTGTCCAGCCTGAACTCATCGAATGGAACAGTCGGATGCGCGCAACAACTCTCTCCCGCCGCCGCTTTCTCCAGGCCTCCGCTGCCACAGCTGCCGCTGGTCTTTGCCCACCCGTCTTCGCAACGCAAAGCGAAGCGCTCGAACCCGCCTTCCTAAGCGAGGTCGCCTACGCGGACGTGACGATCACGAGCCCACCTCACCTCGCACAAATTGAAAACACCGCAACCGTCCTTCTCAACCTTCCAAACGACAGCCTGCTCAAGCCCTTCCGCGCCATGAGCGGACAGCCCGCGCCGGGCTCGACCCTGGGCGGCTGGTACCTGTACAACCCCGATTACAACTTCCGCAAGGATGACGCCGGACTGGCTCCGACGGCCACCTTCGGCCAGTGGGTTTCCGCCCTCGCCCGCCGCTATGCCGCAACCGGCGACCCGCGCGCCCGCGCTCGCG
This sequence comes from uncultured Acidobacteriaceae bacterium, assembly GCA_964247505.1. Taxonomy (GTDB): domain Bacteria; phylum Acidobacteriota; class Terriglobia; order Terriglobales; family Acidobacteriaceae; genus EB88. The sequence continues at coordinate 1,182 of CAXTVG010000121.1, read as the reverse complement.
TTGCCGAGCTGCTCGCGCTTTATGAGCCCACCATCACGCGGCTCTACTACCAGCGCAACCGCTTCCCCGCTTACTGCTATGACAAGCTGGTCTGCGCGCTCATGGACGCGCACCATCTCACCGCCGACCCCGACGCCTTCCGCCTGCTCGAAATCACGACGGACATCGCAACACCCGAGCTCCCGGGCCACGCCATCGACCGCGACGTCCCTTGGCGGCCGGGCAAAGACCAATCCTGGAACTGGGACGAAAGCTATACCATGCCCGAAAACCTGTATTTGGTCTCCGCCATGGGCGCCGGCCCGCGCTACCGGGCGCTCGCTGACCAGTACCTGCTCGAAAGCTACTTCGACCCACTCGCCCGCGGCGAAAACGTCCTCGGCGGACGCCACGCCTATAGCTACGTCAACGCCCTATGCTCCGCCATGCAGGCCTACATGGTCGCGGGCAGCCGCAAGCACCTCGACGCCGCCCGCAACGGCTTCGATTTTCTTGAGCAGCAAAGCTTCGCCACCGGCGGCTGGGGGCCCGACGAGCTGCTGCGCCATCCCGGCTCCGGCGACGTGCTTGCCAGCCTGACCAAAAGCCACAACAGCTTTGAAACTCCCTGCGGCTCCTACGCCCACTGCAAGCTCACGCGTTACCTGCTCCGCGTCACCCGTGACGGTCGCTACGGCGACTCCATGGAGCGCGTGATCTATAACACTGTACTCGGCGCTAAACCTCTCCAACCCGACGGCCACGCCTTCTACTACTCCGACTACAACTTTCAGGGCAAGCGCGTCTTCTCTGACCATCGCTGGCCCTGCTGCTCCGGCACTCTCCCTCAGGTCGCCGCCGATTACGGCATCAACTCCTACTTTCGCGACCCAAAGGCGCTCTGGGTTAATCTCTACATCCCGTCCACCGTCCGCTGGACCAGCGCCGGAGGCTCCAGCATCGAGCTCACCCAATCCGGCGATTACCCGCTCCAGCCCGAAGTCCACTTCCGCCTCACCGCCTCCGCCCCATCCGAGTTCACCCTCCACTTGCGCATCCCCGCCTGGGCCGAGGGGCCCCGACTCGCGGTCAACAACCATCCCGTCCCGCTTACAACCCAAACCGGGTTCGCCTCCGTCCACCGCACCTGGACGACCGGCGACCAGCTCACCTTAACCCTTCCCTCCTCGCCCCGCCTGGAGC
>CAXTVG010000120.1:0-6455 GCA_964247505.1 uncultured Acidobacteriaceae bacterium | reverse complement strand
CCGTACTCAGTGGTCCACAGCTTGCCGAACTCGAAATGCTGGTAGCGCAGCATATCGAGCAACGGGTACCCGCACCACACCGCACCCCACAGTTCCGGGTGCTGCGTCATCGCCGCGCCCATCAGCAGCCCGCCGTTTGAGCGCCCCCGGATCGCGAAGTGCGCGGGCGACGTGTACTTGTTCGCGATCAAGTACTGCGCCGCCGCGAACCAGTCGTCGAACACATTCTGCTTCTTTTCAAACATCGCCGCCTTATGCCAGCGCTCGCCGTACTCATCGCCGCCACGCAGGTTCGGCAGCGCAAACCACCCGCCCGACTGGAGCCACCACGCGTACTCCGGGTTCCACACCGGCAGCATCGGCACATCGAACCCGCCGTAGCCCGTCATCAGCAGCCGCTCGCTCCCGTCCCGCTTCAGTCCTTTTTTGCCGACGATGAACATGGGCACCCGCGTGCCGTCCTTCGACTTGTAAAAAACCTGCCGCACCTCGTAGTCGCTGCTGGCGAACGGCACTTCCGGCCGGAAAAATACATCCGTTTTCCCGGTTTTCACGTCGAGACGGAAGATTGTCGGCGGCAAATCGAACGACTGAAACGTGTAAAACGCTTCCTCCTGGTCCGGCCGCCCGCTTACCCGCGAACCGGTCCCGATCCCCGGATACGCGAGGGCCCCCACCTGTTTTCCATCCAGCGTGTACACCGCAGTGGCGGTTTTCACATCATGCAGCCGCTCCACAAACATGCGCCCGCCTGCGAGCGAAAAGCCTTCCAGCACGTCCTTGCCTTCCGGGATGACCGTTTTCCAGGCCGAAGGCTGGTCGCCCGGCTTCAACTCCACAACTTTGCCATTAGGGGCCTGGTAGTCGGTGCGGAGAAAGAAGCGATCCCCGTCCACTTCAGCAGCCATGTGCGCCTCCACCCGGTACACCAGCGGCTCAAAACCGCTCTTCGGGTCGCGCAGGTCCTTGACGAGAATGTCCTCGCGCTTGGCCGGGACACCGCGCGCGATGGTCAGAAAGAGCCAGTGCCCGCCCGGCGCGACCGAGGTGTAGATCAGCGCCATCTCGCCCAGCGGCTCGCCCCGGTAATCCTTGCCGAACAGCATGGCATCCCGGTTTTCGGGTGCCCCGAACGGGTGGTAATACACCATCGTCCCTTGGTGCGAGAACCGTGCATAATACAGGCCCTTGCTATCCGGCGCGAGCGCGATGCCGGTGTAGCGCGCCTGCGCGAGCGAGTCCGGCAAATCCTGCCCCTTTCCAGTGTCGAGGACGCGCACAGTCGCTTCATCCGCGCCGCCGTGCCGCACCTCGTACACCACTAGGTTCCCGTCCTCCGAAATGTCGGCGATCGCTACCGACGTATTCGCGTCGCCCAGCTTCGCGGGGTCCAGCAGCCGCTGCTCTTTGCCCGTGTACCCGGCCCGCATGTAGATGGAGGCCTGGTTCTCCTCAGGAAGCCGCTTTTCGTAAAAATAGCGGCCGGCGCGTACCTCGGGCGTGGTCTCCTGGTCCACATGCTGCAGCTTGCCCAGCGCGTCCGCGATTGCGCCCCGGTCCTTTACCTGGTCCAAGTAACGCGCCGTGTACGCGTTTTGCGCATTGATCCAGGCCCGGGTTTCGGGGCTTTGCTGGTTTTCGAGCCATTGGTATGGGTCCATGACGGTATGGCCGCCAATCTGCTGCTCCGCCAATTCGACCTTCGTTGGCGGCGGCGCGGGCAGCGTAACGCCGTTCCCTCCGCGCATCTGCTGGGCAAAATTTGCCTGAGCAAACCACCCCGCCAGAACCAAACCAATCCAAATCACGCGCATCCGGGAGCCCCCTCGGCCAAACATAGAATCATTTCAGGTATTTGTACGAAAGATATAGGTACTGACGGCATGCACCGATTCCCGTTCTGGGATGCGCTCCGGGGAATTTGAGCAGCGGCGGGACGTATTTCACAAGACATGCCGCCGCTTCTGGGCTACCGTCGGGGCATGCTTTGCTCAAAACGGTTCATCCTCGCGGCGGCTTCGCTGCTGTTTTTGCTTTTCAGCGGCACCGCCCATGCGAGCAAAAGCAAGGACACGGACCCGAAGAAACCCAAGCCCGCGAAGCCGCCCCGCGTTCACTCGGTCGCGCTCGGCGCGGCGAAGCGGGTGCCGTACTCCAAGGAGGGCGATCCCGCAGGCGCGCTCCCCGGCGAAGCAGAACTCAAAGTGCGGCCCCTGGTCGTCGACGGCCGGGTCAAAGACTGGACCACAGGCGAGCCGCATGACGTGACCGATCGCTCCTTTGCCGTTCGCCGCGCGCTGCGGATCAACGACGCCCTGCCCACGGACAAGGCCGAACACTGGGTCTGGCAGCGCGGCCCCTGGCTCCTGGTGGACCGCACGGCAGGCCACACCGTGCCCTTGAAACTTCCGGACTACGATCCATCTGTCTCCGACGTCAGCTGGTTTCGCGACTACGCCGCCTATTGCGGGCTTACTTCGAGCGGCAAGCAGCTTTATGCCGTGGTGGCGCAGGTGGCCGGCCGCAAGCCGCTGGTCGCGAAAAAGCTCGCGCCCTGGGATCCCTCTGCTGCCCACACCGCTTCGGCCTGCGCCCCTGCCGCCTGGCAGCGCGACCCTCTGCGCATCACCTTCCAGCCTGCGGGAGCGCAGCCTTCCTCATTCGACCTGGTCGGAGCCTCAGCCGTTCTGGTCGAAGAGGGCGACGCCGAGCAAACCACTGCTGCCGATGGAGACAAATCACCCTAAAGCGCTGTAGTTTTGTGAAGGAAGGCAGCGATGGCCACAGAAGCAGCAGCTGTAGTAACAGCAGTCCGGCAAGCGATCCAAGACCTGCTTGCCCCGGATCTAAAGGAAATGCGCGCGGACATCCGCGCCATTCGCGAGAGTTTGGAAGCAACCGATAAACGCTTCCACCGACTGGAAGATCAGCGCAGCACCTATCGCGACGTGCAGGTGTTAAAGGAACAAATGGCAGCCATGCGCGCCCGGCAAAAAGAGCAGGCTCACGCGTAACTCCCTGGAAAGGACCCGCGACTTGTTGCCCGGGCTGTCCAGAACGCGCATCCATTCACCATGGAATCACTCGAAGAGCTGCTTCTCGATGCCGAAAAGGCCCACGGCCACTTGTGTGCGGGACAGATCCTGGGTGTGCGCATGGCCATGCTTGGCTGCGCGAGGCTTGCCATCAATGAGCCCCGCGGCCGCGACCGCAAACGCCTGGTTACGTTCGTTGAAATCGACCGCTGCGCCACCGACGCAATCGGCGTCGTCACGGGCTGCCGGCTGGGCAAGCGCGCGCTCAAGTTCCGCGACTGGGGCAAAATGGCCGCCACGTTTGTCGACCTGCCCAGCGGCCGCGCGATTCGGCTCGCCGCGACAGAAAGTTCCAAGCAGCGGGCGCGTGAGCTCCACCCCGAAATTGAGAATAAAAATCAGCAGCAAATGGCCGCTTACCGCGAACTGCCGGAGGAGGAGCTTTTCACCGAGGAGTGGGTGCTCGTCCCGCTCGACGGAAAAGAGTTTCCCGGCTACAAGGGCGAGCGCATTACTTGTGCGAAGTGCGCCGAAGGAATTTCCTACGAGCGCTGGATTTTGCGCAATGGCGAAAAGCTCTGCAAAGGCTGCGCCTATCCAGCCGCCCGCTATTATCAGCCGCTCAGCGCCATGGTGGCGGCACAAGTGGGAGCCATCGCGGGAGGCTCTCGATGCGACTGCTCCTAATCAGGCGTTTGTGCGAGCAGCGCCGCCCTGCGACGGTACATGCGCGATCAGCGGCATGAGCCCAAAGACAACGCCTACTACGATCGACGTGGACAGCAGATCATTGCGGTAAAAAGGCAAGGCCATTCCGTAGCAAGTTTCAAGCCCGGCAAAAGTATGCGGATACCACGAGCCTGGAGCCGCCCAAACCGCGTAGTTGCTCGCCGCGAAGAACGAGGTAGACGCGAGAAAAGCCGTGCCCGCGACTCTGGCGAACCCCGGCCGTCCTCGCAGCAGCAGCGACCCGAGTACGATCACAAGCGCATACCAGGACCAGGTGAGCAGGTACTGAGCGATGTGGAAGGGGTAGTTGTAGACAAATCGGGTCAGGTACCAATCTCCACCCGCGAGCAAGGCGACGGGCAGCGCGGCGAAGGCGAGCGGCCGCCGCGCTCCCCACACGAGCAGAGCCCCGCCCACGGCGGTGAAGTTCCACCACGGGTGCGGCAGGACGTGGCTCGCAAACGCCAGAATAAGCAGAATAACCGGGAGCACTCCAACCTCCGAACGCCCAACGCCGCGTCGTAACTTCATTGTCGCACTAGCCCCGCTTCGCTGTCGTCCGGCACAGCGTTCGTGGAAAGCTTCGTGAGCGAATCTGTAGGGGAGCCATTATTTTCCCCGCGCAGCCGCCTCCAAAAGATGCGTAGCGTCGCCACGACTGGAACCGCAACCAGCGCGCCGACCACACCATCGATTTCTCCACCGGCGAGCACCGCAAAGATCTGGAGCAGCGGGTTAATCTCGACCGACTTGCCCATGATGCGCGGCGCATTTACGTAATCCTGAATAATACGCCAGCACCCAAGAAAGAGGACAAGCCACAGCACATGACCGTAGCCGGAAAGTGCGGCGATGACCACAATGCCGACCGCCGCCACCGCCGGGCCCACCACTGGGATAAATTCCAGAAAACCGCCGAGCGGACTTAAAAAGAACGCGTATGGCACGCGCAGCAGACTCAGCACGATCATGAACGCGCATAGGGTCAGGATGGCGAGGATAATCTGCGAACGGATGTAGCTGCCCAGCATCACATTAATATCGCTCAGCAGCCCGCGAATCATACTGCGTTCTTTGCGCGAGCGCCCAAGCTCCACAGTATCGTCCGCTATCTGGAAGCCCTGCTTAAGGAAGAACAGGCTCAGGATAGGAATAATGAACAACCACCAAATGTGCGACACCGGCGTGGCAAGCTTGGAGCCTATTTCCCTGCCATAATTCAGGATCGCTTCCCTGTGGCTCCTGAGGAAGTTCTGGACCTGGCTGACCACCGCTGGACGAAGGTGATGCTGCTGGCCGAAGTCCACCACCAGTTGGCCTGAGCCGATTTTGTCCAACAGCCCAGGCAGGCTTGTCGCGAGTTGCTTCCCCTCAGTCCCGACCGCCGGTCCGGCGATGAAGCCGATCGCGACCAGGATGCCAATTCCAAACGTGTAGACCAGCAGGATTGCTTTCCCGCGACCCCGCACGGGGCGCTCCAGCCAGTTCACCAGCGGAGCCAGAAAGTAGGCGAATAAAACTGCGAATAGAAAAAGTGTGAGCGTCTCTCGCGCGGCGCGACAAAAAGCGAAAAACGCAACAAAACCAACCAGTGTCGTCACTACCCGCGAAACCCGCGGATCCCACAGTTGGTCCAGAAAAGTGCCGTCCGTCTGCCGCGGATTGCGTTCTTGTAGAGTCATGGGTAATCCCGAAGGAACAGAATTTACGGCGGGGCGAACCCCGCCGTGGCGCTTCTCACTATACGGGAAGGCTGCGCCCTCGCGACTGTACGGGAAGAGCTTAGCTCTTGGCGTCGCCGATCGCGTCGCTCACCGCATGGGCAGCCTGGCCTGCCGTATCCTTCACCTGCCCCACAACCTGATCCAGGACGCCCTTCCCTTTTACGGCGGGGTCATCCGTCAGGTCGCCCAGACCCTTTTCGATCTTGCCTCCGAGAATCCCCCCGGTGCCTTTCACGCGCTGCTTTGTACCCCAAATGCCGGTCCGCGCGTCCAGGTCCTGCCCGTTTGAAGCTCCGGCGAACGCTTCCTGGTCGCTCAAAATTACATAGGCTGCCACGCCGAGAGAAGCGGCACCCAGAATCCACAATAATTTACCCATCGCTGTTCACACTCCGTTTGCATAGGGATGCCGCGATGCCTCCGGGAGATGGCCCCCTCAGCGCTGCTCGCGCCCATTCATCCATTCGCTCGCCACCCTGCCTGCCGGATCGACCACCACCCAACCGCTCAGGGGTGCCGCGCCTCCCCGGTCTCCGAGCGGCCCCAATGCCGCAGGCGCAAAGCGCAAATCGCGAAACTCCACCGTATGCACTCCCCGTGAAACCGGCGCCGAGTCGCCAGGCGGCGAAAACTCCTTTACATCTTCCACTACCGGCCAGCTTGACCAATCCCCATACACCCGGCCCAGGTAACTGCCTTTGGCGACAGCCACGGCAGGGGTCACCGGCGGCTTGCCCAGCACCTCGCCCGGATCAACCCGACCGCTCAATGTGTTGACCGTCCCGAGCGCATAGCTGGCGCGGGTCTCCGTCAGGCTATGCCACAGGAACGGGTCGGCCATGGACGGCTCAGCGGCCACGCGCACCAGCGGATCGCGCGAGAAGCTGCCTGCCCCGCGCACCAGTGCGAGCGCGCGCGCATGCTCCACCGTGCGCACGCCCCACAGAACACCCACCCCGGCCAGCAC
>CAXTVG010000119.1:0-6475 GCA_964247505.1 uncultured Acidobacteriaceae bacterium | reverse complement strand
GTGGTCATCATGATGGGGCGGAAGCGGAGGAGGCTGGCTTCGTAGATGGCTTCGGTGGCGGATTTGCCGTGTTCGCGCTCGGCTTCGAGCGCGAAGTCGACGATCATGATGCCGTTTTTCTTGACGATGCCGATGAGCAGGATGATGCCGATAATCGCAACAACCGAGAGCGACTGGTGAAAGAGCATGAGCGAGAGCAGCGCGCCGACTCCTGCCGACGGGAGGGTCGACAGGATGGTGATGGGGTGGACGAAGCTCTCGTAGAGCACGCCGAGGACGATGTAAACGACGACCACGGCGGCGATGATGAGCCAGCCTTCGTTCGAGAGCGAGTTGCGGAAGGAGGCGGCGGTGCCTTCGAAGTCGGCCTGGATGCTGGCGGGAAAGTGGATCTGCTGAACGACCTTGTCGATCTGGTCGATGGCGGTGCCGAGGGCCGCGCCGGGGCCCAGGTTGAAGGAGACGGTGACGGCTGGGAACTGGCCCTGGTGCTCGATGGAGAGCGGCTCGCTGCGGTCGGTGAGCGTTGAAAAGGCGTCGAGGGGGATCTGTTTTTGCGAGGCGGCAGGGGTGGCGGTGTTGTTGGTGGTGGGGCTGGCGGTGGTGCCGGTGCCGCCGGTGGAGGTGGCGGAAACGGGCGCGGTGAGGACGGCGGAGGACGGGGTGTAGAGGACCGAGGTAGTGGTGGCGGCAGAGCCCGCGGAGGAGGAGCTCGAAGTCGCGAAGGACTGGCTGGCGGCCGCGCCGCTCGCGCCCGCAGAGGCGTTGGCCTGGAGGTAGAGGTCGTGAAGGTTTTGGGGATCGCGCTGGAACTCGGGCTGGGTTTCGAGGATGACGTGGTACTGGTTGAGCTCGGTGTAGAGGGTCGAGATTTGGCGCTGGCCGAAGGCGTCGTAAAGTGTGTTGTCGATCGTAGTGGGGGCGATCCCGAGCCGTGAGGCGGTGACCCGGTCGATGTTGATGGAGGCGGCGAGGCCTCCGGTTTGCTGGTCGGTGGCGACGTCTTCGAGGCCGGGGAGCTGCTTGAGCTGGCTGACAAAGCGGCCGGTCCATAGGTTGAGCTCGGTTTGGCTGGGGTCTTCAAGGGTGAACTGGTACTGGGTGCGGCTGACGCGGTCGTCGACGGAGATGTTCTGGACCGGCTGCATGAAGAGCTGCATGCCGTCGACTTCGGTGAGCTTGGTTTGGAGGCGGCGGATGACGTCGGCGGCGCTGAGGCTGCGCTGGGACAGCGGCTTGAGGTTGATGGAAAAACGGCCGCTGTTGAGGGTGGTGTTTGCGCCATCCGCGCCGATAAAGGAGGAGAGGCTTTCCACCGCGGGGTCGGCGAGGATGATGCGGGCGAGCTGCTGCTGCTTTTGGGCCATTGCGTCGAAGGAGATCGTTTGCGCGGCCTGGGAGATGCCCTGGATGACGCCCGTGTCCTGGACCGGGAAGAAGCCTTTGGGGATGACGATGTAGAGGAAGACGGTGAGGATGAGGGTCGCGACGGCGACTAAGAGCGTGACGACCTGGAAGCGGAGAACGAACCGGAGGGTGCGGCCGTAAAAGGCGATCATGCGCTCAAAGGCGCGCTCGGAGGCGTGATACAGCCGGCCCTGCTGGGAGGCGGGTTTGTGGCGCAGGATGCGGGAGCACATCATGGGCGTGAGCGTGAGCGAGACCACGGCCGAGATGATGATGGTGACCGCGAGGGTAACGGCAAACTCGCGGAACAGGCGGCCGACGACGTCGCCCATGAATAGGAGCGGGATGAGCACGGCGATGAGCGAGATGGTGAGCGAGAGGATGGTGAAGCCGATCTGGCCCGCGCCCTTGAGGGCGGCCTGGAGCGGCTTGTCGCCTTCCTCGAGGTAGCGGGAGATGTTCTCGATCATCACGATGGCGTCGTCGACGACGAAGCCGGTCGAGATGGTAAGGGCCATCATGGACAGGTTGTCGATGGAGTAACCGAGCGCGTACATGGCCCCGAAGGTGCCGACCAGCGAAAGCGGCACGGCGACGGACGGGATGATGGTGGCGGCGAGCGAGCGCAGGAACAGGAAGATAACCAGCACCACGAGCCCGATGGTGAGCATGAGCTCGAACTCGACGTCGTGGACCGAGGCCTGGATGGAGGTGGTGAGGTCGGTGAGGGTGGTGACGCGGAGGCTCGCAGGGAGGGTGGCCTGGAGCTGGGGCAGCAGCTTTTTGATGCTGTCGACGACCGCGATGGTGTTGACGCCGGGCTGGCGCTGGACGTTGAGGATGACCGCGGGGGTGGTGTTCATCCAGGCGGCCTGATTGGTATTTTCAATGCCGCTGACGACGTTGGCGACGTTGCGCAGGAAGACGGGCGCGCCGTTGCGGTAGGCGATGACCACGTCGTTGTACTGCGCGGAGGTGGAGATCTGGTCGTTGGCGTCGATCTGCCAGTCCTTGGTGGCGCCGTCGAAAGAGCCCTTGGCGGAGTTGACGCTGGTCTGGGTGAGGGCGGTGCGGACGTCTTCCAGGTTCATGCCGTAGGAGGCGAGCTGGGTGGGGTTGACCTGGATGCGGACGGCGGGTTTTTGGCCGCCGGAGATGGAAACGAGGCCGACACCCTGGAGCTGGGAGATTTTGGGGGCGACGCGGGTGTCGATCAGGTCCTCAACCTGCGAGAGGGGCAGGGTTTTCGAGGTGATCGCCATGGTGAGAACCGGGGCGTCGGCGGGATTTGTTTTGGAGTAAACAGGCGGAACGGGCAGATCGGAGGGCAGGAGCGACTGGGAGGCGTTGATCGCGGACTGCACCTCCTGCTCGGCGACGTCGATGTCGAGGGTGAGGACAAACTGGAGGACGATGACCGAAACCCCGCCGGCGGAGGTGGAGGTCATCTGGCTGAGGCCCTGCATCTGGCCGAACTGACGCTCGAGGGGCGCCGTGACGGTGGTGGAGGTGACGTCGGGCGCGGCGCCGGGGTAGAAGGTGAGGACCTGGATGGTCGGGTAGTCGACCTGCGGCAGGGCGGAAACCGGCAGCTGGAAGTAGGAGACGATGCCGGCGAGCAGGATCGCCACCATCAGGAGCGAGGTGGCGACGGGCCGCAGGATAAATGGGCGCGAAATGCTCACGGGGTGCCGCTTTCCTCATCGCTGGGGGCGAGCTTTTGGGTGACGACCCGGACCTTGCTCTTGTCCTGGAGCTTCTCAAAGGAGCTGTTGGCGAGCTGGTCGCCTATCTGGAGCCCGGTGACGGCGGAGTTGGTCTGGTCGGCGGCGACTACCTTGATATTGGTGATGGTCGCGGTATTGTTTTTGAGCAGGTAAACGTAGCTCTGGCTGCCGTTGCGCTGGATGGCGGAGTTGGGGATGAGCGTTTGGTTATGGAGGACGTTGACGAGCAGCTCGGTGTTGACGAACTGGTTAGGGAAGAGGGTGAGCTTGGCATTGGCGAAGCGGGCGCGGAGCTTGAGGGTGCCGGTGGTGGTGTCGATTTGGTTATCTGTGGCTTCGAGTGCGCCGGTCGCGAGCAGGTGCTGTTGGGTGCGGTCGTAGGCTTCTACCTGGAGCCCGCGGGCCCCTTTGCGCATGGCGGTGACAACTTCGGCGATGTTGCCTTCGGGGATGGTGAAGACGACGGTGATGGGCTGGACCTCGGCGATGACGACCAGGGCGTTGGTGCCGTTGGCCTGGACGACGTTGCCGGGGTCGACCAGGCGGAGGCCGGCCTTGCCGTTGATAGGCGAGGTGATGTGGCAGAAGGCGACGTTGACCTGGTCGGCTTCAACGGTGCCCTGGTCGGCGCGGACCAGGCCTTCGTCCTGATCGACGAGCTTGGATTGGTCGTCGAGTTGCTGCTTGGCGATGGCGTTGCGGCTCCAGGCGGCCTGGTAGCGCTCGAGGTCCATTTTGGCCTGGGCGAGGACGCCCTGGTCGCGCAGGAGTGTGCCTTGCGCGGTGTCGAGCGTGGCCTGGTAAGGGCGGGGATCGATGTCGATCAGCGGGTCGCCCCGGCGGACGGTTTGGCCTTCGGCGTAGTGGACGGCGAGGATTTTGCCGGTGACCTGGCTGGTAATGGACGCGGTGTAGGTGGGGGTGACCGTGCCGATGGCTTGCAGTTTGATGGCCATCTCGCCGGAGTGGGCCTGCGCGGCGTTGAGTGTGACGGTGCCGCCTTTGCCGTGGCGCGCCTGGGTCTGCTGCGCGGCGCCGCCGCCGGGTTTGTGGCGGAGGATCAGGAAAAATGCAAGGGCAAAGATGGTGAGCAGCACGATCCAAACCCAGCGGCGGCGCTTTTTGGGCCGCTCCGGCCGGTTAGGGGCGCGCGGAGCGTCGGGCTCGGCGTAGCCCGTGTGCTCGCGGCGGGGCGCGGCTTGGCGGTTGGTTTGGAGCGGGGACGCGGGTGGTTGCTGTTCCATGCTTGCTTTTTTCTGCCCCTCAGACTGTGGAACTATAGCTCTCGTCCGTCTTTGCCTCGGCAATCACTGGAACGTAGCCCCTTTTGCCGGTTCGAAATAGAATAAAGCCGCCTGCGCGGCTGGCGCCTACTGCGTGGGGTGTCATCGTTAAAAAAAGGTTGCGTGCTTTTATCTTTGGCCTCTTGAAGAAGCGGCGACGAACAAACCCCATCGTATCGCAAGGGTGTGGGCGCGGGAACCTCCGCCCTGGGATTGTGTACGGTTGAGGCCGGGAAATGGTTGCACGCAAAAGCAGCCTGGAAGCAACCTGCAGTGGCGGCTCAGGATTCACATCCCATATGAGCTTCCATACAGCTATTTCTGCCGCGACTACGATTCCAGGAATTGACCCTGGCCCTCTCGACCCGACGGTGCCGGGGAGTGAACCGCCGTTCGATCCTAATCCGGCGCCCGACCCGGACCCCGATCCTCTAGACCCTGCCGTTGGGATTCCGGGAGTGGATCCGGGATTTCCCGCGCCCAGCATTCCGGGCGGGCCGGCTCCGGCGTTTCAATAGTTTCCTAGGGCGAATGCGGGGCGAATTGTTACAATCCTGTAAATACGTGCGTACGGATGCGCGTCCCGGATTTGCTCGACCATGAACATCTATATACTTCGCCACGCCAGCGCCGGTACCCGGCGCGCCAATCCACTTGTCGATGTAAAACGCCCTCTGGACAAGGAGGGCAAAGGCCAGTGTCTCCTTGTCGGTAGTTATCTTAATGCGTTAAAGGTGCAGTTCGACCTGATCGCTTCAAGCCCTTTGAAGCGCGCGCTCCAGACTGCGTCGCTGGTGGGAACCGAGGTAGGATACGACAGCAGAATCCAGAAGACGGATGCGCTCAAGCCGGAAGCCTCGACGGCGGCGTTTCAAACGTTTATGAACGAGCTGCAGGGGCATGAGAATGTGCTGCTGGTGGGGCACAACCCGAATCTGCCTCTGTTTCTGGGGGCACTCATTATGAACGGGAGCGCCGCGCCGAGCCGGGCGGCGATCCGTTTGCGTAAGGGTGCCATTGCGCGGATTGACCTCCTGCGGCGGCCTGGGATGCTGCACTGGCTGGTGGACCCGAGAATCTTGCGCGGTGTGTATGGAAGCGCGACTAAGCCTGTGCGGCGGCGGGCGTTGAAAGCGGCGCCGGGCAAGAGCTAGGGGCTGGTATTCTGTGCCACGGGCTGCGCGCGTGTATCTGCGGCCCGGAACGGAACGTCTTGCCGACAATCGTTACGCTTGAAACTCCTGTTGCGGCGGAGCCGGCGCTGCCGCGCTCGCCCCGCAAAGCCTGGACGCTGCTGCTGCTATTGTTTCTGGCAGTGCATTTCGCGGCGCTGTTTTCGCCTTCGCTGCTGGACGACGCGGACGCGACCCACGCGCAGGCCGCGGCGCACATCGCGCGGACGGGCGACTGGGTCACGCTGTATGTGAACGGGGTGCGGTATCTCGAGAAGCCTCCCCTGCCCTACTGGCTGGCGGCGATCGATTACCACCTGTTTGGGTATGACGTGTTCGCGACGCACCTGCCGATGACGCTTGCGGTGCTGGGCAATGCGATTCTAGCGTGGGTGTGGGCGCGGCGGGCGTTTGGGGATCGGGCGGCGTTTTATGCGGCGCTGATGGTGCTGACCGCTGTCGGCGTCTTTCTTTTTACCCGCATCTTTATTCCCGAGGCGATTCTTTCGTTTTTCCTGGCTCTGGCGTTGTGGGCGTTTTTGACGTCGCTCGAGGACCGGCGGCCGAGGCGCATGTATCTGGTGTATGCATCGCTGGCGCTGGCTTTGCTGGCGAAAGGATTGATCGCGCCGGTGTTTTTTGGGGCGGCGGTGGTTCCCTATCTGCTGATTACGGGCGAGTGGCGGCGGTGGCGGGAGTTCCGGTTGGGGACTGGGCTGCTGTTGTTTTTGGCAATCGGCGCGCCGTGGCATGTGATGGCGGCGCTGCGCAACCCGGACCATGGCAACCCTGTGGGCAACGTGCCGACAGCGGGGCATGTGCATGGGTTTTTGTACTTCTACTTTGTGAATGAGCATTTTCTGCGGTTTCTCGGGAAGCGCTACCC
>CAXTVG010000118.1:0-6512 GCA_964247505.1 uncultured Acidobacteriaceae bacterium | reverse complement strand
CCGTGGAGGCGCTCACGGACCTGATTGGCAAGCCAGCCGATGGAAAGAATGTCCGGCGAGCGATACAGGGCCACGCCATCCGAGAGAGAAAGACGCTCGCCTGCTGCTACTTTAGCGGCAATCGGCCGCAGCGCCGCGTCTTCTGGCTCGAACTGCCGCTCTAAAACCTGCTCGCTCGTCATGACCTGGGCCATTCTGGATTCCTCTTCTCGATTTTAGCGGACCGTCGCGGTGGCACGGGCTCGCAGGTCGCGGAGTTTCAATCAAAGCGGGAAAGCGCTGTTAGTATGCCGAAAGATGCTCAGTCCCGGTTTCCGCAAACTCGCGCTGCTTTGCTGTGCGATGGGCTGGTTTCATGCCCGCGGCCCACAGCCGCTTATGGCTGCACCCCAGGCGGCCACGGCGAGCGTGTTCCCGGCGCTTGCCGCGGAAGCGCTGGACAGGACGCAATTGACGATCCCCGCGCAGCTGGAGGGCAGGGAAAACCTGCTTCTACTGTCCTGGGCCCGGGATCAGGGATCGCAGATCGATACCTGGGCCGCCGTGGCGCAGGCTTTCGCGCATACATACCCGGACGTGCGTGTGTATCGCATGCTGGTGAGCCCTCCGGAAAACGCGCTCTACCGGTGGTGGGACAACAGCTCGCTCCGCAACGCGGAGACTGACCCGGATCTGCTTCACTGGACCGTGCCTCTTTACACGGACCGTTCGGCGCTCGCGCGCGCTCTGGGCCTTTCAGGCAATCAGCACAAGGTTGCGGCTTTGCTTGTGGATCGTGCGGGGCGCGTTCTCTGGAAAGCGGAAGGGCCATCGACCCCGGAAAGCCGCGCCGCGCTGCTCGCGGCTGCAAAACCGGCGCGCTGACGAGGTTCGGCGCAATCACCAACCGTTGTTTCCGCAAGAGAGCTGCGGAACCCCTTTTCGACGCTCAAAGCTCGGCTTCTTCACTACGACTTAGGTCCGGCAGGGTAAGCTCCATGCGAAGCGCATCGATAACGCCGTTGTAGTAGCCGTGAATCCTGCCGTGCGCGGTAAAGCCGGAGGCGGCGTAGAAGTTCTGTGCGCTCAGATTGTCTACGGCAACTTCGAGGAGAATGGCGCTCGAGCGGAGTTCATTCCCTTTGGCAACCGCCCAGCGCATGAGCAAGCTGCCGACGCCGCGCCGGCGGGCATAGGGCGCGACATCGATAGTCAGCAAGTGCAGCACGGGTTGAGCGCTTGCGGTGAAACGGGAGCCGGGCGCTTTGCGGCGCATGGGACGAACGATCGCGAAACCCAACACGCCCTCGTTCTCGACTTCCCCAGTTTCGATCGCGACGGTGCTGAAAGAGCTGGGATGGTCGAGAAAGGCTCGGAGCTCCGCGCGGCTATAGGCGATGCCCGGAGCGAAGCAGGCCTGATCGAGCGCGTGGAGCGCGGGGAGGTCTGCTTCGCGATAGGGCCGGAGGCTCGGGGCCACCGGGCTATTGAGCGCCGGGCGTGGGAGCCGGGCTCGCGCTCGCCGCTTGCGCCGGTTTCGGCTCGAGTACGACGCCGTCGTAGAGAGACGCGGCAGCGAGCCGGTCACCCTGCTGCAGCACCTGGTGGACGCGCCAGCCCGCCTGCCAGTACTTCCAGGGGCTCCCCGACGCGTCGACGCCGAAGATAGCGGTCGCGTTGCGCGAAGAGACGAGAACTCGCTTCAGCGCCGGATCGTAGTTCAAGCCGCCGATGTCGCCTAATGGCAGATTCTTCAGCTGCTGCCAGCTTGCTCCATCGTCTTTGGAATAGAACAGCCCTTCCCGGCCCCCGGCCCAGACCGCGCCATCCTCGGATAACGCAAGCGCGCTGATCGCGGAGAGGCCTGCCGGCATGGTCATCGGCTTCCAGCTTGCCCCGCTATCGGCGGAGAGCGCTAGTGTGCCGCGCTGCCCGGCGACGACCCGGTCTCCGAGGCCGTCGATGTAGCTGTAGTCGGCAGGGGTGAGCGGGGACAGCTCCCAGCTTGCGCCGTGATCTGTCGAGCGGTACACGCCCTTTGAAGTCGCCGCGTACCAAGCTGCTTCGCCTAGATCCAGGGCATTGACGCGGCCCTGGATGGCGCCCTCCTTATGCGCCGTTTCCACGGTCTTGGTCACGCGGCGCTTCCGCTCCCGCGTTGTTACTTTGCGGCTGGTATGCGTGATGATGTCGCCGCTCGCAAGCCATTTTGTTCCTTCGAGCTTCGCGAGGCCGTTGTTGGTTCCGGCATAAACTGCACCGTCCGGCGCCTGCGCGAGGGCGAACACGTCTCGCCCGGCCAGCCCGTCGGCTTGCTGATCCCAGGTCGCTCCGTCATCCCGGCTGACGAAAACGCCGCCATAAATCTTGTCATTGAGCACGCCCGCGTACAAGGTTTGGGGAGCTTTGGCATCGACCAGCAAGGTTTGGACCAGGCGCTGCGAAAAGCCGCTGTTTGCGCTCGCAAAGCTTTTGCCGCCGTCATTGGATGCAAGCACTCCGCTGCGATCCGTTGCCAGCAGGATGCGCTGATCGTTGCCTGGATCCACAAATACGTCATTGATGATCACATCAGGCCCAGTCAAGCGCGCCCAGTTCGCGCCGGCGTCGGCAGTTTTGTAGAGCCCTTCCGTGGTCCCGGCGTACACGATTTTGACGTCGACCGGATCCTGCATGAGGACGCGCGTGCGGCGCGCGGTCGAAGGAATTCCTTGTACCTTGCGGAACTGGCCACCGCCGGTTTCGCTCTTGTAAATCCCGGAACAAGCGCTGGCATACACAACGGAGGGCGCGTGTGGGTCAATGATGATGGAGAAAACGTCCGAATCGTCAATAAGACCTTGCTTGATATTGGTCCAGTGCGCGCCGCTATCCGTGGTCTTCCAGGGCAGATGCCAGGTGCCCGCATAAATGACGTTGGTGTCCACCGGATCGATGGCGACCGACTCGATTTCGTGGACCTCGCTAGAGTGCGCCGGGCTGATCTCGGTCCAGTGCTGGCCGCCATCATCGGAGCGGTAAACGCCTGAAACGGTTCCGGCAACGTACATTTTTGGGTTCGATGGTGCTTGGGCCAGGGCGCGGACGCTTTGGCCGTTCATGTCTGAAACCTGAGCCCAGGACTTCCCGGAGTCGTGGCTGATGTAGATACCACCGCCCTGCTCGTCGACTTTCCACACACCGGCAACCAAGGTTTTCGGGTCGCTCGCGTCGACGAAGATGTTATCGACGATCAGGTCGTCAGCGGCACCGAGTTTGGCAAGCCGCTGCCAGCTTTTCCCGCCATCAGCGCTCTGGTAGACCCACGAACTCGTGGTACCCAGGTAAAGATGCTGCGGGTTCTTCGGGTCGGGCGCGAGTGAGCGCGCATCGCCTCCATCGGGTCCGACTGAAATCCAGGATTTTGCCGGCATGTGCGCCTGAGAAGCGGCTGTTTGCGCCATTCCAAGGCTGGCGGCGGACGAGAGCGCAAGCGTGGCAAGGGCAGTTGTTCTGACAGCAGGGTGGTAGCGGAAGGGTTTACGGGGGGACGCCATCTTCATCACAATCGTTCCGGCTTTGCGCCGGGTCTCCTTTGTGCGCACTTCTTATATCGGCCAAGCATAACGGTTTGTTTAGGCAGAAAAAAGGCTAACCGCCGAAACGGTTAGCCCCTTAGTAACGTTGTGGGAAAGGGCGGCGAACCGCCCTTCCAGGTTTACTGGTTGTTCTTCGACGCGGCGTGGTGGCGGCGGTGGTGATGTGCCGTCCCCAGTGCCTTGCGGGGCTGAGCCTTGACCGTCGATGCATCTACGGCGGTCGTGCCCTGCACGTCATTGTCGAAGTTCGCACCGGCCGGCACCAGGTAGTTGTCTACCTCGTTGGTCCCCTTGGTTCCGGTGCGGATGTTGATGCGCGAGGCATCGACGCCCTTCTCGGTGACCAGGTAGTCCTTGGTGTTGGCGGCGCGCTGCGCTGCGAGCTGATCCGGCGTCATCGCTGCGGCTGCATGGCGGCCGTGGCGGCGGGTCGGGGTCTGCTCTCCGGCGGCTGCGTTGCCGACCACGGTCAGCGAAGCGTCGGCGGTGCGCTGGAGGTTGAGGGTCACGTCATCAAGGCAAGCCTTGGCTTCGTTGTCCACACGGGCCGGGCGCTTGGTGTCGCGATCGAAGGTGATATCGCACAGCGTCTGGACCTTGGGAGCGGGCGGCGGCGGCGGTGCCTGAACGGTGACGGTGGTGGTCGTCGTCGCGGTCTGGCCCTTATCGTCTGCCACGTTGCAGGTTACGGTGACTGCGCCTGCGGGTGCGCCTGCTGTCGCCAGTGTCGCGGTGTTCGACGTGCCGGAGATCTGGCCGGCGGTCGCCGAGTAGCTGTAGGTCAGCGGACGGTTCTGCGGGCTCACACCCTGGGACGTAATCGTCGAGCTGTCGCCCGGGTTCACGGTGGTGGGGTTGGCTGAGCAGGAGATCGTCGGCGGCTCAAACTGCTTGACGGTAAAGTTCACGGTGCAGTCGGCGAACTGGCCGGGCTTCTGGCCTTCGCTCACGTGGCCCGTGACAGTATATTGTCCGGGCTGGAGGTTCGCGGTGTCGACGGTGCCGGTTGCAGAATCGCCTTTGACCTGAACGCCCTGTCCAGCCCAAGTGTAGGCCGGGGTCTTCTTGGGGTTCAGATTGGCTGCGGTGCCGGTAATAGTGACGGGATCGCCAGGGAAAACCGAAGTGGGATTTGCCGAGCAGGTATAGGTGATAGGCGGCGGCGGAATGATGTTGCCGAACTTGAAAAGCAGGCCTGCGCTCAACTCAGCCGCATCGATGTTGGCGCGACCGCCGGTTCCGCCTTGCGGGCCGAAGTCGGCATGCGTGTACACATAATCGGCTTGGAACAGCCGGACGCCTAGGCGGTGGTTAAACAGCGGCGTGTCGTAATCCAAGCCGCCGCCGACCTTGACCATGGGACCCCAAGTGTAATTATGCGAAACATCGGGCGGGGAATTCGGGCCTTCGACCCGGGCCGCTCCCGCCATCGCATGCACAAAAGGCGTCACGCCAGCAGAGGAAGGATAGCGCCCGATGATACCGGCTGCCAGATTTTGAAAGCCGTCGTTCTTGCCCAGAGTGTGGTCCGCATACTCAGCTACGCCGCCGACATACCGGTTGAAAAAGTAGGCTACGGACCCAATCGCGCCGTAGTCGACCGAACCGTACCGAACCGGGTAGGGCTGGCCTGTCACGAAGCTGTTCGTTGTCACGGTATCGTGCGGCGCATAGTACGAATAGCCGGCAAAGATATCGATTCGGGAAACCGGGGTCTGCTTCGGCGCCATTTGAGCCGGGGGGGCTCCGGTGGCTGGTTGAGCCGCTGCTGCAGGCTGAGTTGCAGCTGGGCTCTGCTGGTCTGGCGTTGTCTGAGCCGGCTGCGCCGGCGGTGTTGAGGGCGAATCCTGCGCGAGGAGGCTCGTGGCGCCGAGGCCCACAGCACTTCCTACTAGCAGAATCCGGCTCAGAGAATGCAATGGACCACGATACATGCGTCTATCCTCCACAACCTTGCTTAAGTCGAACAAATCTTGTGTTTACCCACTTGTGCTGCGTCATCTTCCGGCATTCCGGATTTCCGCGCAACTGAAAATGAATATGCGTTTACTACCTTAGTGCATCAACCCGCTGCGAAGTTGCCCAGCATCAGCGGTTTTTCGTCCGTACCCAATTCATCAACCAGGTAGCAAGTACCTAGCGCTTCTCCGTGCGTGCCTTTTGCTTCATCGACCATGGCAGCGTCTTCGATAGAGTGTCTTCTCTTGGGACACAAAGCAAGCAAAATCGCACCAAATGTAACATTTCAGTGCCAAAAAGAACCTAAAACGAAAAGAGCCGCTGTGGAGCGGCTCTTTCAGCGCTACCGAAGCGTTTTTAAGCGAGATTGAGAGCGCGGCGCGCGCTTCCCTTCTCGCGCTGGATTTTCTCCTGAAGCAAGGTGAGTGCGTAAATCAACTGCTCCGGGCGTGGCGGGCAGCCGGGCACATAGATATCCACCGGCACCACCTGGTTCACGCCCTGAACAATGGCGTAGTTATTGAAAACTCCGCCCGAGGTCGCGCAGGCGCCCATGGAAATGACCCACTTCGGCTCGGGCATCTGGTCGTACAGGCGGCGGATCACCGGAGCCATCTTGTTGGACACGCGTCCGGCAATCACCATCAGGTCGGCTTGGCGGGGGGACGGCCGGAACACCTCCATGCCGAAGCGGGCGACGTCGAAACGCGAGGCACCCATCGACATCATCTCAATCGCGCAGCAGGCCAGCCCGAAAGTCATGGGCCAGACGGAGCTTTTGCGCGCCCAATTGAGCGCCGCGTCGAGGGAGGCCAGCAGGATGCCTTCGGGTTGCTGCTCGCCATAGGTGACTTCGCGGAGCTTTTCGCGGTTCTTGGCGGAAGAGTCGAGGCTGCCGAAAAGGTAGCGGTCCTGGGTGCCTGAGGTGCTCATAGTTTCCACTATACCGCCCGGCAGGAAGGCGAACACAGCGATCCGGACACCCTGCTTGCCCGG